>CALICC010000263.1 GCA_938049325.1 uncultured Ilumatobacter sp.
GCCTGCTGCCTTCCTTGGATGTGGTAGCCGTTTCTCAGGCTCCTGCAGCCATGTCGAGCACTGTCATCTCGTTGGCGCCCGTCGCGTAGCTGGCGTACGGGAAGATCGGGGTGCGTTCCTCGGCCGGAATATCCCGGTTCAGGTACGGCGACTCCGCCATCCGGTACGTCGTGTCGACCACACGGTTGAGCCCGACGATCTGGCTCAGACGGGCAAAGCCACAGTTGACCGAACTGGCGGTGATGTAGCGCAGGTCACCGATGCGCCCGGCCACGCCACCGTTGATCTCGAAGATCGGGTCATTCGGGTCATCGCTCGGGAGACGACAGCCGCGGCGGCCGTCGATCTGGTCGCCACCCTGCGCGCCAGCCTGGATTGCCGCAGCGAGAATGAAGAACTTGATGCTCGAGCCCGTCTGGCGCGGACTGAGCGCCATGTTGACTTCGTTGGCGTTCGGCACGAAGCCCGAGCCGCCCACCATGGCGCGCACTGCACCCGTGCTCGACTCGACCGAGACGATCGCAGCGTCGAACCCCTGCGCGTTCGCAGGGAGGACGTCACGAGCGTTCTCGGCGGCTTGTTGCAGCGCCGGGTTGAGCGTCGTGTGGATGCGCAGACCGCCACGGAACAGTTGGTTGTAGCGCTGCTCGTACGTGTCGCCGAGAATGTCGGACTTGTTCAGCAGGTAGTCACGAACCGCTTCGGTGAAGTACGTGCGCACCGTCGCGCGTGTGGGAATGACCCGCACTCGCTCGGGCAGGATGAAGCCGTCGCCGGCGAAGTACTCCGCCTGTTCTTCGGTGATGATCTCTTCGGTTTCGAGGCGATCGAGAACTTGGATCCAACGTGCGCGGCTGCGCTCGGGTTCGTTGATCGGGTCGAACCCTGACGGCGAACGGACGAGACCGGCCAAGAACGCTGCTTCGATGAAGTCGAGTTCGGCAGCGGTCTTGCCGAAATACGTTTCGGCTGCTGCCTGGATCCCATATGCGTTGTTCCCGAAGAACACGGTGTTGAGGTAGCGCTCCATGATCTCGGGCTTCGACAACTCCTTCTCGAGCCGCTTCGCATACTGGATCTGGAGCAACTTGTAGCGACCATCACGTTCGAGGCCGGCGAGGAAGTCGTTCTTGACGACCTGCATCGTGATGGTCGAGGCGCCCTGCTGGGGCGCGTCCGACGCGAAGTTCGACAGCGTCGCACGGAACAGGCTGCGCACGTTGACGCCATCGTGCGTGAAGAACTCCTTGTCTTCCACGACGAGGAACGCTTGGATCACCGTGTCGGGCATGTCTGCGTAGTCGATCGGCTGTGAGTTCTCGAGTTCGTAGACCGCGATTTCGTTGCCGAGGGCGTCGTACACGTAGGTGCGCTGAGCCAGCGGCTGGAACTCGGGCAGCGTGACGGGGTCTTCTGCGTGTGCGTTTGCCGCCGACCACAGGCGCGGGCCGACTGCGACGACGATCGCCACGATCAGCAACGCACCGCCGGCGATCACCAGCATCAATCGGGGGATCCAATACATCCGTTGCACAGTGCATCGAACGTTAGTGCTCGCCAGGACGATCGTGGCGGCACACCGCCCATCGACCGTCGCATGCCATCTCGGCCCCTCAGGCCCGCTTTGCGAGCCGGATTGGCCGCGTGGATCCGGTGGCCGATTGGCTACTGTCGCCGAGATGAGCGACCCGACGAGCCAGTTTCCGACGCGACCCTTCCGGTTCGGCGTCCAGCTTCAAGCGTCACCGACGGGCAATGACTGGACCGAACAGGCCAAACGGATCGAAGGCCACGGGTATGACATCGCAACGATGCCCGACCACTTCAACGAGCAGTTCGCACCTGTTCCCGGGCTCCAGGCCATCTTGAGCGCGACAACGACGTTACGCGCGAGCGCACTCGTGTTCGACAACGACTACAAGCACCCACTCGTGCTCGCCAAAGAACTTGCCACCATGGACGTTCTGTCGGGCGGACGAGTGGAAATCGGGCTCGGCGCCGGCTGGATGATCGCCGACTACGAAGAGGCGGGGATGGAGTACGACCGCGCTGGCGTTCGAATCGACCGATTCGTCGAAGGTCTCGCCGTCATCAAGGGCCTGATGGCAGACGGCCCGTTCTCATTCGAAGGTGACCACTACACGATTCGCAATCACGACGGCTTCCCCAAACCACAGCAGAGCCCGCATCCGCCGATCATCATCGGCGGTGGCGGCAAGCGAGTTCTCGGGATCGCGGCGCGAGAGGCCGACATCGTCGGTGTGAACGGGACGCTCCACGCCGGCGTGATCGGACCCGAGGCGATCGCGACGATGACGCGTGAAGCCGTCGTCGACAAGGTCGCCATCGTCGCCGACGCAGCACGCGCCGCCGGTCGCCTCGACGCGATCGAGATGAACATCCGCACGTTCTTCGTGAGCGTGACCGACGACCGAGATGGCCAAGTGGCCGCGATGGCGGAGTTGATCGGGGTCGATGAGTCGCTGATCCGCGAGTCTCCGTTCGCGCTGATTGGTTCCGTCGACCAGATCGTCGATGACCTCGTGGCCCGTCGTGACCAGTTCGGCTTCAGCTACGTGATCGTGGGCGGCGAGGAAGCCGACACGTTCGCTCCCGTGGTCGCTCGACTCGCTGGCACCTGACCGACGCCGATCGCCTCCCGTCGATGGTCGGGTCGATGGCGCCGAGGCTGGCGGGAATACCTCGACGACATCGACCATGACGCCATCAGATCGGTCCCATCGAACGTACGCCTGGCACACTCGGCGAGCAAGCTGACCTGGACGTCTTGCGGCGATCTTGTGACTGCACGATGGCGGGCACCGAGTTTCGCCACGCGGGGTCGCGCCGGAACGCGACGCGTGACCGCCCAGGTGAGCGTCAGTCGAACCGGTAGTCCTTGGGCAACACGACGACGCCTTCGTCGCTGACCGTGAAGTGCTCGAGATCCTGCTCAGGCTCGAGCCCGAGTCGCGTCCACTGCGGAATGTTGACGTTCTTGTCGATGATGCACCGGTGCACGCGAGCTCCGGGCCCGATCGTGACGCCCGGGAAGATGATCGAATCGGTGACGTGGGCGTCGTGATCCACGAATGACCCCGGCCCGATGATCGAGCGCTCGACGTGGGCACCGCTCAGGATCGATCCCTGACAGAGCAAGCTGTCGTCGACGAAGGGTGGCTCGCCGCCCCGACCTCGCGACACTTTCGCCGGAGGCAGCGCCTTGCGACTCGTGTAGACGGGCCATTTCTCGTTGTAGAGATTGAACACGGGCACGGGTGCGATCAAGTCCATGTTCGCGTGGTAGAACGCGTCGAGCGTTCCGACGTCGCGCCAATACCCCTGCTCTCGATCGTCCTGGCCCGGGATCACGTTCTTCGAGAAGTCGTAAACGCGCGCCTGACCCGATTCGGTGAGCGCAGGAATCACGTCGCCACCGAGGTCGGTGTACTTGTTCTCCTGCGGCGTGACGATGTCGACCAACGTCTCGGTGTTGAACACGTAGTTGCCCATGCTCGCGAGGCAGCGGGTGTCGTCGCCCGGCATCGTCGGTGGATTCTCCGCCTTCTCGTGGAACGCGATGATCTTTCCGTCGGCATCCGACTCGATCACACCGAACTCGCTCGCCTCGTGCTTCGGAACCGGGATGGCTGCGACGGTGACGCCGGCGCTGTTGTCCATGTGCTCGGCGACCATCTGCCGAGGGTCCATGCGATAGATGTGATCCGCACCGAAGACGCAGACGATGTCAGGACGCTCGTCGTGAATCAGATTCAGATTCTGATAGATCGCGTCGGCCGAGCCCTGGAACCAGTGTGGGCCCCGACGCATCTGCGCCGGAACCGGCGTGACGTAGTCGTCGAGCATCGCCGAGAAGCGCCACGTTTGAGTGATGTGACGGTCGAGGCTGTGGCTCTTGTACTGCGTGAGCACGACGATCTTGCGGTAGCCGGCGTTGGCGAAGTTCGAGAGCGCGAAGTCGATCATCCGGTACGTGCCCGCAAACGGAACCGCCGGTTTTGCTCGGTCTGCCGTGAGCGGCTGCAGCCGCTTGCCTTCACCACCGGCAAGTACGATCACGAGCACATTCGGGTCAACAGCCATCGCTCCTCAACGTACCCCGTCCTGGCAGAGCCCGCAGCGACCGGCCCGCACGGTCGGTCGACCTCTGTGACTCGGCCCTATGCCTTGGCGCCGTCGAGCAACTCTCGGTACAGCTCGGCGTAACGCTGAGCGGGGCGGACCCATGACCAGTCGACGTTCATCATCCGCTTCTGGATCTCCGTACGCCGCGTCTTCGTCGAGAGCCGGCGGGTCGCCCGGAAGAGCGCCGCGAGCAGATGCTCCGGCGTCGCCTCCTTGGCGACGAAGCCCAGCCCATCGTCGTGTTCGTCGGCGTCGGGCACCGTGTCGACGAGCCCGCCGACCGCGGTGACGACGGGCACCGTCCCGTAGCGCATTGCTTGCATCTGCGTGAGCCCGCACGGCTCGAATCGACTCGGCATCAGGAACATGTCGGCGCCGCCGAACATCTGATGCGACAACGACTCGTCGTACCCCTCCACGAATGCGAAGTGGTGGGGGTACTGGTCGGCAAGACGCCGGAGCTGAGCAGCGAGCACCGCATCGCCGGACCCCAACAGACCCAGTCGCAACGGAATCTGTTCGAGCAACGGAATCAACGGCACCAACAGGTCGATCCCCTTCTGCTCGGTCAGTCGCGTCACCACCGTGGCCAGCAGGGTTGGATCGTCGTCGAACCCAAACCGTTCGAGCAATGCCAAGCGGTTCGTCGCCTTCGCGGCGACCGAGGCCGGCCGAAAATTCGCAGGCAAGTGTGCGTCGGTCGCTGGATTCCAAACGTCGGTATCGATCCCATTGAGGATGCCGAGCAGAGCGTCGGCTCGTTCGCTCAGCGGGCCGTCGAGCCCGAAGCCGCCCTGCGGCGTTCTGATCTCCGACGCGTACCGGGGCGAGACCGCAACGATGCGGTCCGCGAGCGCCAGCGCCCCTGACAGTGGATTGGTGCCACCCCACCATTCGAAGTGATCGGCATGCGGTCCAATCAGGTCGAGCCACGAACCGTCAGCAATGCCTTGATAGGCGAGGTTGTGAATCGACACGACAGTCGGCGGACCGTCGACCAGCGCGGCAAGCGCCGAACCGGTGTGCCAGTCGTTGAGATGCAAGACGTCCGGACGCTCGAGTTCGGCCAGCGCTGCGATCGCTCGACCGAAGCGGAAGAATCGTTCGCTGTTGTCGTCCCAACCCGACCCGTCCGGCTGCAGGTAGGGGTGCGACCGCGCAAGTCCGGGCGCCGAGATGAGCGTCAGCGCGCCGACGTCGACGTGATGACCGCGGCGAACCACGGCAGGCCCCGCCCAATCCGGAACATCCAATTCGATCGAGACCTCGTCGACGAGGGAGATGCCGCCGTAGTCGGGCATCACGAGATCAACGTCGACGCCCGCACGACGAAGCTCGATTCCGAGCCCGGCTGCTGCTGCCGCCAATCCACCGACGGCTGCGATCGGTGAGAGCTCGGCGGTGGCGAAGAGAACACGCATCGACACCAGCATGCCTGACGAGCGGCTCCCGCGAAGCAGAAGTAGCTTGCGAATATGAAAGCCGGAGTGCTCCTTGCAATGGTTGCAGCCTTGGTCGCGTGTGGAACGAGTGACGACACCGCCAACGCTCCCCCGTCGCAACCTGCGGACGCGACCGCGGCACCCGCCGACCCCGTCGAACCAACCATCGAGCAACCCTCCGACCCTGCGGCCGAGACCGAGATCGACACAGACACCGACACGGGCGAGCAGAAGTTTCCCGACGTGATCGGCGCGTCGGCCACGTCGAGCGGTGACTCGGTGTGGACGATCTCCGCCACGATCTCGTCGCCCTACGACACACCGGAGCGGTATGCCGATGCATGGCGCGTCGTCGGACCGGACGGGACGGTGTTCGGCGAACGGATCCTCGGCCACGATCACGCCAACGAACAACCGTTCACACGTTCTCAGAGCGGCATCACCATTCCGTCTGAGGTCACCGAGGTCACCATCGAAGGTCGTGATCAACAGTTCGGCTGGGGTGGCGCCACCTTTCAGCTCATGTTGCCGGTTGACTGAACCACCGTGAGTAACGAGAGCAGCACCACCGGCTACGAGGCGCTCGGCAACGACATCCGTCTCCTGGGCACGATGCTCGGCGATGTCGTGCGCGAGCAAGCAGGCAACAGCACGTTCGATCTCGTCGAGGCCGTTCGCCGCATCGCCGTCGACGGCCGTCGGTCCGGCACCAGTTCTGTTGCAGAACTCGAAGCGCTGCTCGGCGACCAGAGCATCGACGAGATCATTCACGTGGTCCGCGCGTTCGACTGGCTGTCGCTCCTTGCCAACACCGCGGAAGACGTACACGTCGAGCGCCGTCGGCGTCACCACCTGAGCGTGGGTTCGACCGCGCAGACCGGAAGCCTCGCTGCGACCTTCGACGAACTGATCGCCAACGGCGTCGCTCCCGACACGATCCGGGCGGCACTGAACGAGGTGCAGGTCAGCCCCGTCATCACGGCGCATCCCACCGAGGTCAGGCGCAAGACGATTCTCGACGTGCTGAGCAACGTCGGCGAACTCCTCGATGAGCTCGAGCGGCTCGGCCCCGACGACCCGCGCCGCGCAGGACACGAACGCGATCTTCGCGCCCGCATCCTGACGCTGTGGCAAACAGCCATCCTGCGGCTTTCCAAGCTGAGAGTTCGCGATGAGATCAACGACGCGCTGCGCTACTACGACGCCAGCCTGTTCGAGACCATCCCGGAACTGGGCGCCGACATCGAGCAGCTCGCAGACGAACGCCTCGGGGCTGCGGAACTGTCGACCGACCGAGCTGTCAGCATGGGCTCATGGATCGGCGGCGACCGCGACGGCAATCCGTTCGTCACTGCCGATGTCATGCATCTTGCCACCGGCCGCCACGCGCAGACTGCTCTTCGCCATCATCTCGACGACCTGTGGCGCCTGTCGATCGAGCTCTCGATGTCGGCCCGTCTCGTCGAACCCACGGCCGCACTCAACGAACTCGCTGACGCATCGGGCGATGATTCGCCGTTCCGCGCCGACGAGCCGTATCGGCGGGCGCTACGCGGCATGTACGCCCGAACACACGCGTTTGCCGCGGCCGTGCTCGGCGACGGGCTCGACGAACTCCCGGTGCCACCCCCGCGCACCGAGCGCCCTGCCTACACCTCGCTCGACGAGCTGTTGGCCGACCTCGACATCATCGCCGACTCGCTGCGATCGCACGGCGCCGACGAGCTGGTGGCGGTTTCGGTCGAGCCGGTCCAGCGATCGATCGGCATCTTCGGCGCACACCTGTGCGGCCTCGACATGCGCCAGAACTCCTCGGTCCACGAGGAGATCATCGACGATCTCCTCGCTCAGGCTGGAGTCACCAGCAGCTATCTCGATCTCGACGAGGACGCCCGCATCGCATTGCTCACCAGCGAACTCGAGACGCCACGCCTGCTGCGTCACCCAACGGCGACCTACGCCGATCAGACGGTCGGCGAACTGGCCACCATCGACGCTGCAGCAGCTGCGGTTGCCCAGCTCGGCCGCCGTGCGGTGCCGCACTACGTCATCTCGATGGCAACGGCGGTCAGCGACGTCCTCGAAGTCGCGGTGCTGCTCAAAGAGGTCGGCCTGGTTCAGGTTGCGGTCGGCGGCCGACCGGCGAGTAGTGAGCTCGACATCGTGCCGCTGTTCGAGACGATCGGCGACCTCGCTGGGTCGGCCGACACGCTTCGCTCGCTACTCGCCCACGACACATACGCCCAACTCGTGGCATCGCGCGACAACCGCCAAGAGGTGATGATCGGGTACTCCGACTCGAACAAAGATGGCGGCTACCTCTCGTCGCAGTGGAATCTGTTCGCCGCCCAGGCAGCGCTGGTGGCCGCAGCATCCGAATTCGAGGTGCGCCTGCGCCTCTTCCACGGTCGCGGCGGCACCGTCGGTCGAGGCGGCGGGCCGGCCTATCAGGCCATCCTGGCGCAACCTCCCGGATCGGTCGACCGTTCGATACGCGTCACCGAGCAGGGCGAGATGATCGCGGCCAAGTACGCGTCACCAGCGCTCGCTCGACGAAACCTCGAAACGCTCGTCGCCGCCACGATCAAAGCCAGCTGCACCACAGCCGGCGCCGAACATGCGGCGGACCCTCGCCACGTGTCGGCAATGAGCGGTATTGCCGACACGGCGTTCGACGCGTACCGATCCCTTGTGTACGGAGACGATCGTTTCGTGACGTTCTTCCGCGAGATCACCCCGACGAACGAGATCGCGAAACTCAATGTCGGCAGTCGACCTGCGTCACGCAAGAAGTCCGACGCGATCGAAGACCTGCGAGCGATCCCCTGGGTGTTCGGTTGGACGCAATGCCGGCTCATGATTCCAGCGTGGTTCGGTGCCGGGTCCGCATTCGAGGAATTTGGCGATGCCGATCTGCTGCGCGAGATGTACGCCGAGTGGCCCTTCTTCCGGACCATCGTCGACAACATGGGTATGGTGCTCGCCAAGGCCGACATCGACATCGGTCGCCGCTACGCCGACGTTCTGGTGACCGACGATGCCGCCCGAGCCGACATCTTCGGGCGCATCGAGAGCGAACACGAACTGACGCTCGCTTGGCACGAACGGATCACTGGGTCCGCCGACCCGTTGAGCGACAACCCACTGTTGGCGCGAAGCCTCCGCAACCGCTACCCGTACCTCGACCCGCTGCACGTGGTCCAGGTCGACCTGCTCCGCCGGTTCCGCGATCGCGGTCCGGGCGCCGACGATCGCGAGACCGAGTTGATCGAACGCGGCATCCAACTGACGCTCAACGCCATCGCCACAGGCATTCGGAACTCCGGGTGATACCATTCCCGACCGAACGAGTCGGGAATAGGCCGAGAGGCCTGTCTGTTGGAGTGCAACATGGCAATCGTCGAGACATCCGAATTGGCGCCGCTCGACGGCGTCATCGAACCGAAGTGGTGGCGCGGGACCGCGCCAATCGATCGCGACGAGTTCACGATCGACTGCGCCCCATACCCGATGAAGGCATCGGAGCTCACTCCCAACAGTGACCTGGCCGTACGCATGCGCGAAACGTACGACCGTGTCGGCTTGGTGCACCTGACCAACACCGGACTCACCGAACTCGTCGACATGCGGGCCGCGGCCAAGCTCATCATCGACACCGAGATGAACTACGACGGTGGAGCGAACCCACGCGACAACATCGAGCCCAACGTCTACGAAGTCGGCGCCCCGCTGTCGGCGTGGCTGCACTACCACCACGAGATGGCCTACGTCGGCCGCAGCACGCGAGTGATCAGCTTCCTCGCGAAAGACACGCTCCCTCTGCCCGAGGACGATCCGACCGCCTCCCCCGGTGTGAGCCGCGGCGCAACATTCGTCTCTGACTCCGTCGGGGCGACCGATCAACTGCTCTCGACCGAATTCGGACAGAAACTCAAGGAACTGGGCGTCTGCTACCACCGCAATCTGTCCGATCGCGATGCATTCACCGGCAAGATCGAGTTCGGCGTCTACAACCACTGGCAGAAGTCGTTCAACACCGACGATCCCAGCGTGGCCGCGTCGCGAGCTCGTGATCAACGCCTCGCCGTGAGCTGGGGCGATGACCGGCTGCTCAAGACGCGCTTCTACTGTTCTGCATTCGAGTACTTCCCCGGACTCGATCGCAACCTGCTGTACAGCAGCCTGGCCGACCATGGCATGTGGTTCGACACCTGGCCGCTGGTCCAGCATCTCCCATACGCGGAACGGCCGTTGCACATGACGTTCGGCGACGACAGCGAGTTCTCCACCGAGGAACTGCAGCAGTGGATCGACCTGTACGACGACTTCGGTATGCCGATCAACTGGCGTCAGGGAGACGTCGGCGTCATCTGTAACTATCGGTGGGCGCACGGCCGACCAGGCATCCGCCCCGGTGATGGCGAGGCTCGCAAACTCGGCGTCGTCTTGGGCGACCAATATGACCGCGTCGGCGTGAAATCGGACGGTTGGTGACGGGCGACTAAGGTCCTCGCTCGTGTCCACCGACCTGTCCACCGACCCAACGGCGCGCCCCGAAGACGAGTCCGTCGATCGCCGTCAGCTCGGGCTACGCCTGGTCGCCGCCTTCGTCGTCGGTTTCGTGGGACTCTCGCTCGAGATCGCCTACACCCGCGTCATCTCGTTCAAGATCTTCTACTACTACACGTACTTCGTCATCGGCCTCGCACTGCTCGGTCTCGGTGCTGCCAGTTCGGCACTGGCACTCTCACGTCGTCTGCAAAGCGTCGACACCCTCGTGCTCGTCCGCCGCGCCGCACCGATCGCCGGCTTGATCGGTGCACTTGCGTACGTGGTCGTCGCTCGCATCGGCACCGACACCAACCTCATCTGGGCCGGCACCCGCGGCGAGGCGCTCGGCCAACTCGTTCGACTCCTGATCATTTCGATCTCGCTCACCGCGGTGTTCTTCGGCTTCGGCCTCGTCCTCGCCCGCCTCATCGTCGCCGAAGCGCACGAGGTGCGCCGCCTGTACTTCTGGGACCTCTTCGGTGCGGCGCTGGGCTGTTTGACCGCCGTGCCGCTGCAGCTCACCATCGGTCCTCCGGCGATGATCCTGTCGGCCAACGTCGCGTTGGTGATCCTGGGCCTCGTGATCACGTCGAGGACCGCTCGGCGCATCGGCCCACGAGCGATCACGATCGCCGTGGTCGCGGTCGGCGCAACGTTGCTTGCCAGCACGGTCGACGTCCGCACCGACGACACCAAGACACTGCGTGACGGAGACGTCGTCGCCGGCGGCGACTGGGGCGCCGTGTTCCGCGTCGATGCGGTCGAATTCGGCGACCTCCATGTTCTGCATCACGACGGGCTCTGGGGATCGTCGATCTGGCGCTTCGACCAAAATGACCCGTCGACGTTCTCCCGGTTCGACAACGACAGCCGGCAGATCCCGTTCGCTGCGCTGGGCCGCGACCCCGAACGCATCTTGATCATCGGCGCCGCCGGCGGCAACGAAATCCAAGCTGCGTTGACGTACGTCGGCGACACGGTCCAGATCGACGCTGTGGAGTTGAACCCGGTCACCGTCGGACTCCTCGAAGGCGAATTTGCCGACTACTCCGGCAACCTCACGACCCGCCCGAATGTCGACTACATCCAAGGCGATGGCCGAACCTTCCTCGCCCGGACCGACAATCTCTACGACATGGTCTGGTTCGTCGCACCCGACTCCTACGCCGCGTCGAACGCCGCGACCGCCGGAGCGTTCGTGCTGTCGGAGAGCTATCTGTACACCGAGCAGATGATCGTGGAGGCCTACGACCATCTCACGCCCGAGGGCATGGTCGTCACCCAGTTCGGTGACTTCGACTTCGACACGCGACCGACGCGAACCGCGCGGTACCTCGTCACTGCTCGCGAAGCTCTCGAAGGCGAACAGTCCGACTTCGCCGATCAGACCGCGCTGCTCGTCAACCGAGGCACGGACGACCTCGAGCGATTCAGCACCATGCTGCTGTTCAAGTCCCCTCCCGAGGACGCCGCCTCCGACCGCATCCTCGAGTCGCTGACCCGAGTCCCTGCGACAGAACCGCTCCACTTGCCTGACGGTTCGCTCACCGGCGGCGGTATCACCACCGACCTGATCGTGGGCTCGCCGGCCGACGTCGAGGCAATCGTCGACGGCTACAATTACGACATCTCGTCGATCGACGACAACCGGCCGTTCTTCTGGCACTTCTCCCCGTTCGAAGACGTATTGACCGACTGGACCCGCTCGTTCGAGGACACCGAGATCGCGATCGGTGAGCGGCTTCTCGTCGTGCTGATCCTGATCGGCACGCTCGTCGCTGCCGCGTTCTTGTGGCTGCCATTCCTGCTCACCCGTCGGCGCGGCAATGCACTCGGCCGAGTCGAAGGCCGGGGCAGGCTTTTCCTGTACTTCGCCGCGATCGGTCTCGGGTTCATGTTCGTCGAGATCTCGATGATTCAGCGCTTCTCGTTGCTGCTCGGCTACCCGACGCTCTCGTTGTCCGTCTCGCTCTTCACGTTGCTGCTCGCGACGGCGATCGGCGCCCGCTTCTCCGGTCGCGTCGGCAACAACCCGCGAGTCGGCTTGCCCGCGTCGGTCGCTGCACTCTTTGCGGTCACGATCCTGTACCTGGTCATCAGCGATCCGATCACCGACGTGGCACTCGCGTGGACTGAGCCGCTGCGGATCGCTCTGGTGTTCGTCATGTTGCTGCCTGTCGGCATCGCGCTCGGCGTGTTCCTTCCCGCCGGCATCGACCGCGCCACGTCCCTCACAGCCGGCTCCAACGAGGGCAACCGAGACCGCTTCGTGGCGTGGTGCTGGGCCGTCAACGGGTTCTTCTCGGTGATTGGTTCCTCCGTCACCACAGTGGCCTCGATGACGTTCGGCTTCGACCGCACCGTGATGATCGGACTGGCGCTGTACGTGGTCGCGCTTGGCGCCATGTTGCTCGGGCGAGCGGACAGCACCACAGCGGTCGCTCCGAACACCGACGCCGCCGACGAATTCGTCGAAGCTCCGGTTCCCGTCGGCGCCAGCTGACCAAGTCGCTCGTCGTCGGTGCCAGATACGGGCCGCCGACGCTGCCAACATGGTCCGGTGTTGCATCAGCAGATGGGCCGCTACGACCTGCACGAGGTGATCGGGACCGGCGGCTTCGCCACGGTGTACCGGGCAACCGACCCCAGCCTCGAAGCGACCGTCGCCATCAAGGTCCTCGCTGACAACTGGAGCCATGATCCCGACATCCGCCGGCGGTTCAGGCAGGAGGCTGTGCTCCTTCGCCGCGTGCAGGCCGAGGGTCGAGTACCGGGCATCGTGGAGGTCTACGACATCGACGAGACCGCCGAGGGCCGGCCCTTCTTCGTCATGCGATGGGCCGACCGCGGGACCCTCAAAGACCGTGCAGGATCACGAGCCTGGACGCCGGTCGATGTGATTCCGGTGGTCGAGACGCTCAACGCCACGCTCGAAGCACTCCACGCTGCAGGGGTCGTACACCGCGACCTCAAGCCGTCGAATCTGCTCATGCATTCGGATCGCGGAGTAACCAGATCGACCGGCGCGTTGATCCACGTCGGAGAACGGCTGGTGGTCGGCGACCTCGGGCTGGCCAAAGACCTCACCGATGATCCGACCGCACTCAGCTTGGCGGGCGGCACCGAGGCCTTCATGGCACCGGAGCAGCGCGATCTCACGGCGACGGTCGATCGACGCGCCGATGTCTTTGCTGCGTCCGCAGTCATCCACAGGCTGCTGAGCGGTTCTGATGGCCACAACATCCCTGCTCAGATCTCCAGCGTGCTCATGAGCGGGATGGCGCACCGGCCCGACGATCGCCCCGGCAGCATCTCTGAATGGCATGACGAGCTGCGTGCCGCGCTCGCCGCCACGGCCACCCCGCCCAGACCGGTCGACACCCCTGGTACCGGGATCACCCGATCGTTTCCCGCACGCGTTGTGGCCAGCATCGTTGTGCTCGCGCTGCTCGTGGTCGGCGGCGTCGCGGCCGTGCTCCTGACGGCTGACGACGAATCATCGATCATCGGGCCTGCGTCCGTCGAGGTCGGCGACACTGCGATCTATCGGGTCGACGCCTCCCCCGACACCGACGTGTCGTGGATCGACGAGTCAGGACGCTCGATCGACGACCGGTCGCTCGTCGTCACCCCGCTACTGCCAGGCGATCTCACCGTGACCGCACTCGTCGACGGCGAGCGCGCCACGTTGGCGGTCGAGGCAACGCCATCCGCCCTCGGGCCCCAGATCCTTGGCCCGGATCGGGCTCGCGTCGGCGAGGTCACCGAGTACACCGCCACGGTTCGCGCCGGGTCATCCGACGTCTATTGGCTGGATCCGGCGGGCGAGCGTGTTGACAGTCCTTCGCTCCGAATCACTCCCGACCGCTCCGGCCCGATCGTGATCGCGTTGGTCGCGACGTCGCCGGACGGGGTCGAGCGCGGCGCCCAGCTCGTTGTTCAGGTCGGGGCGTGAGTCGAACACGCTCCCGCCTCGACGCAGCAGGCCCCGACGAACGCGCTGATCTACTCGACTTGGTTGCCGGCCAGGCCGCCGCCGGCGACCTCGACGCGGCATCGGATTTGGCCTGGGCCATTCTGCGCTTCCGTCTCGCCCGACCGGCCATTCGCCGATTTCTCCTGCGTGCCGACGAAATCGAGCTGGCTGAGCAGCAGACCCTCGTCTCGGTCGCCGCCCGCATCAGCAGTTTCCGCGGCGAGGCACGATTCACCACGTGGCTGACGACGGTCGCGGCGAACGAGGCTCGCCAGTATCTGCGCGCCGAACGGCGTCATCGCGATCGCACGGACGACGAACCGGTCGACGAGCACGCCGACCAATTCGTGGCCCGTGTGTCGTCGATGATCGCCAATCACGCGCTGGTCCGCCAAGCAATCGAGCGGCTCACACCCGATCATCGAACCGCACTCGCACTGCGCGAGGAGCACGGCCTGACCTACGACGAGATCGCCGGACGTCTCGACGTTCCACTGAGCACCGCCAAGACGCGGGTTAGGCGCGCCCGCACAGCTCTGGCCGCTGACTTGATCGATGCGCTCGGCGATGAGCACGACGCCGGAGCTACTCGCCCGCAACCTCCGGAAGCGCCACGTCCCACGTCGCAATGACCTCGTCGTTCATCCCGACGAGCTGCAACTCTGATGCTTCGCTCGGAATCTCGAACGTGAAGCCGCGTGTGCGCACTCCGCCCGGTTCGAGGTAGGCAAACCTCTCGACGCCGTGACTCGACGCAATCGACCGTCCGTCGACAAGCAAGCTGAAGTCGTAGCTGAACACGGCTGCGCCGTCATCACATGCCGTGTCGGTGACGGGCCCCACGTTCGTCATGTTGATCGATCCGTTGACATATCGGCGACCGGGTGCCGCGCGCCGGAAGACGAATCCGTTGTCGGCTTCGAGACGAACCGCAGCTGCGGTCACCTCTGCCCGATAGGTCTCGAGACCACAGTTGCCGAGCTGGCTGGGCTGGGTCACGTCGACGCTCGGCCCCATGTCGAGTTCTATTGGATACGGCGCCTCAACAACCGCGTCGAGCGCCATCGAGGCCGGGACCCCTCCGCCATCCACGGCGAGTACCCAGCCGTCGAGGGTCGACGGCAGCGAGTCGACCTCGAACCAGACCCCAACGAAGGCCGAGTCGCGCGTGTCGAGCCCGATCGACGACTGCAGCTCGCCGCGCTCGTCGAACATCCCGGTCGCGGATCTGGTTCGACCCGCGGGGTCCGTCAACTTGAAGTCGCGGAACGAGAGTGTCGAGGAATAGTCGTCGGTCTCAGCAAAGACCGTGGCGATCATCAACGGCACGCCACCGGCGAACGGGTCCTCGTCGACGTACGACAGAAGATCGGCATTCGTGGCGACGACTTCGTCGACCTGGTATCTCGTGGCGAGGTAGGTCCCTGTGGGCCGCAGGTCGCCCAGCAACTCTGTCGTCACCACCGGCACCGTGGTGGTTGTCGTCGTACTCGTCGTGCTCGTCGTCGAGTTGCTCGCCACGGTGCCAGGAGCCGATGGATCGACGGGATCCGAGCCCAACGACACCGTGCCCGCTCCTGTGTCGTTTCCGATGTCCGTGGCTTGTGCCCATGCCGTGCCGAGATCTTCACCACAGCGATCGGTGAGCCACACGGTGAGCCCGTCGATGTCGACCTCGAGCAAATCGTCGAATGATTCGAGCACCTCCGTTCGAACTTCGGTGTCACTCGGGTCTGCTGACGCCGCGGCGAGTCCATCAACGATCGATGCGTAGGCCGCACCGAATTCATCAAACGAGTCAGGTGCATCGTCGGGCGCCAGTTGTCGCATCCGTTCGATGTCCTTGGGAAGCTCATCCACCCAGTCGGACTCGCCATTTTCGATGCTGGCGACCCCGTCGAACGTCTCGGCGGTCACGGAGCAGAACTCCTCGAGGCCGCCTGACTGCTGAGACTGGCCGGCCACGTTGACGTCGCCGCTCCCTCCGCACGCCACCAAGGCCAGCGTGAGTCCCGTGGCCCCGGCGCATCGCTTGCTCGTCTTGTTTCGTTCGCCCATTGCGTTTCTCATGTGAAGTTTGATGCGTCGAGCGGGCCGAGAGTTTCATCTGCACGAAAGAAATCTTGCACCGACGTGCCGCTACTCGCCCGGCGCCACAGCGGAACCCTTCAGATCTCGTCCTTGAGGCGAATCGGACCGATCTTCTCCGGGTGCTTCGCCATCCTCGACGGGTCTCCGTAGAACTCGCGGATCGCATCCATGTCGGACGGAATGTCACCCGTCATCATGAGAGCTGGTCCGAATCCCCCGCGCTTGGTGCTGTAGTCGAGATACGCCGGAATCACCGGTACGTCGGCTTCGACAGCGATCCGGTAGAACCCGGACTTCCAGTGTTCGACTTTGCTCCGCGTCCCTTCCGGCGGAACGAGCAGCCGGAACTCGTCTTCGGTCGAGAACCGCTCGGCCATCTGCCCCACCAAGCCGCCTGGAGCACCGCGGTTGACGCCGACCGCTCCGACACGACGCGTGAGAAAGCCGATCGGCCCCTTCGTCCACGTGTCTTTGACCATCCACTGCGCGTCGAGCCCCACTGACTTCACGAGCAGGACCAGCAGTAGCCCATCGATGTTCGTCGAATGCGGTACCGCGAGCATCACGGCCTTGGTCTCGGTCGGGATCTCGCCGTGCATTTCCCAACCGCCCATGAGGCGCAAGAGGAGGCGAGCGACGCGTGACCGCTTCATGACGTGACGTCCACGATGACCGGTGCGTGGTCACTCGGCTGCTTGCCCTTGCGAGCGTTGCGGTCCACAACCGACCAAGTCGCCCGCTCGATGACCGGCTTCGAGCACATCAACATGTCGATACGCATGCCTCGGCCCTGATGGAAGTCGCCGCCTCGGTAGTCCCACCACGAATACATCCGGTCGTCGCTGTGGAACTCACGAAAGACATCGGTGAGTCCCCACGCTTCGAGCTCGGCCAAGCGGTCACGCTCGGGCTTGCTGCCATGCGTCGCTCCTTCGAGCACCTTCGGATCGTGAACGTCTCGGTCGTCGGGCGCGATGTTGTAGTCGCCTCCGACGATGACCGGTTGATCGGGTGCGGTGTCGGCATCGAGATGCTCGAGGAGCCGTCCGAGCCACCACAACTTGTACGTGTAGTGGTCGTCGTCGAGTGAGCGACCGTTGGGCACGTACACGCTGCTGACGCGGATCCCGCCACAGGTCGCGGTAATGATGCGTGCGTCAGGATCCGGATCGCCCGGACCGGCAAAGTTCGAGACAACGTCGTCGAGGCCGACCTTCGAGAGAATGGCCACGCCATTCCACTGACCTTGTCCGTAGTGGGCACACGAGTAGCCCAACGCTTCGAACGCCAACGTCGGAAAGGCGTCGTCGGCCAGCTTGGTCTCTTGCAGGAGAACAACGTCGGGCTCGACCTCAGCCAACCACGCCTCGACCCGCTCCTGCCGGGCGCGCAGCGAGTTGATGTTCCAGGTGACAACGCGCATCAGCCCACCACCTTCTTGCTCGGCGCCTTCGTGACCGCTGCCTTCTTGACGGCTGCCTTCTTGCTCGCTGCCTTCTT
>CALICC010000264.1 GCA_938049325.1 uncultured Ilumatobacter sp.
CGCAGTGCCTGAACCTCGCGCTCGATCCCATCGAGACTGTGGCGACGTATCCACTCGATCGCGTGCGTGAGATCCACGTGAGTGGCGGGTCGTGGGATGACCGCGGTGGCCGCGCAATCCGGCGCGATACACACGACGACACGGTGCCCGACGACGTGCTCGATCTGCTCGAACGGATCGCTCCGTCGTGCCCGGCACTCGAAACGGTCGTGTACGAGCGGCTCGGAACGACGCTCGCCGATCCGGCGTCGCACGACCCGTATCGCGACGATGTCCGCCGCGTCCGCGAGATCGTGAGCCACTGGTGAACGCCCAATCTTGGGGAGCTTCGACTGGCGGACCGGCGAACCAACGTCTCGACGACTACCAGGCCGCCTTGCTCGACATTCTCCACCGGGGGAGTGACGGTGAGGTGATGGCCGCCGAGATCGACGCCGCCGCGCAGGCCGCGTCGCTGCCGACGGGCGAACTCGACGCGCAACTCATCGAAGTCGCCGCCGATCTGACTCGCACATGGGGACGCGTGGCGCGCTGACGCCGCAACTTGCCCAACGGAAGAAGGCCTATGGCAGGTCGCCGAGGCCGACGGCGTTGGCGGGCCAGTTGGCCGGCGCGAGACCGAGTGGGCTGGTGCCGATCGGTGCGCCGTACCAGAGGCGATGACGACGCCGCACGAACAACCACTCGCCGTCGCGTCGGGCATAGCTGTCGTGGTACTCGATCATCTGGACGATCCACTCGCCGTCGATCTCGAGTTCGGCGCGGGTGCTGACGATCCCGGTGGCGTCGTCTGCGCCGAGGACGTCGATCACCTGATTCGTCACGTGGAGCACGGTCAGGCCGAGTGGTGCGAGCTGGCGGGTGAAGTCGGCGCGCAACTCGTCGCGCCCGAACCGATCGCGGCCCACCTGGACATCGTCGACGAACAGCGTTGCCAATTCGTCGACGTCGTGGCGGCTCATGGCCAGCGCATACCGGCTGGCGAGCTGGCGGATCTGCTCGCACGCTCCGAGCCACGCCTGCGGATCTGACTGCTGCACACTCACTGCATTGGACGGTAGCCCACCCGCTGCATCTAGAATCTGACGCGGATTCAGAAACCACCGATGGACATCTCCGACACCCCAGAAGAAGCCGCCTTCCGAGCGGAGGCCCGTGCGTGGCTCGACGAGCACGCGACACCCCGCGGCCAGAGCACTGAGGAACCCGATCTCGGCGATCATGTCCAGCGTGCTCGCGACTGGCAGCGCACACTGCACGAGCACGGTTGGGCCGGCTTGTCGTGGCCTGAGGAGTTCGGCGGGCGCGGTCTCCCCGGCGCCTTTGCGACGGTCTTCGCGGAGGAGATGGCGGGCTTCGAGGAAACGACCGGTTCGCTCACCGTGTCGCTCGGCATGGTCGCCCCAACGCTCATGGCGCACGGCACGCCCGAGCAGCAAGAACACATCGCCAAGATGCTCCGCGGAGAGGAACTGTGGTGTCAGCTCTTCTCCGAACCGGGAGCGGGAAGCGACCTCGCCACCCTCGGCACTCGCGCCGAGCGCGACGGTGACGTGTGGGTCGTCAACGGGCAGAAGGTGTGGACGTCGCTCGCACAGTTCGCCGACTACGGCATCCTGCTCGCTCGCACCGACCCCGACCTACCCAAGCACACCGGCATCAGCTACTTCATCGTCGACATGAACGACCCGGGCATCGAGATCCGTCCGCTCGTCCAGATGACCGGCCAAGCGCACTTCAACGAAACGTTTCTCACCGACGTGCGCATCCCGGCCGAGAACATGGTCGGCGGTGTCGGCGAAGGGTGGTCGGTGGCGCGCACCACGCTGACCTCCGAACGTTCCTCGATCGCCGGTGGCAACTCGGGCTGGAGCGTCGAAACGTTGATCGAGGAAGCTCGCGCTCGCGGTCGTTGCGATGACCCGGTCGTTCGCCAGCAGCTCGCGGCTGCGCACTGCCGCGCCGAGGTGCTCAAGGTCATGGGTTATCGCATCAGGACGGCGACGTCGCAGGGCCGGTTCCCCGGACCCGAGGCGCTCGCCATGAAGCTCGGCTACGCCCGGCATTGGGTTGCCAGCACCGAGACGGCGATGGAGTTACTCGGCGCCGACGCGACGATGTACGACCAGAGCGAGCCGTGGCAGTACGCGTTTCTCAATCAGTTCGCCATCCGCCTCGGCGGTGGTACCGACGAAGTGCAACAGAACATCATCGGCGAGCTCGGCCTCGGGCTCCCACGCGAACCGTCCGCCGATCGCGGCGTGCCCTGGAAGGATCTCCCTCGATGAATTTCGACCTCTCCGAAGAACAACAGGTCATTGCCGACCTCGCCGCTCAGCTGTTCGGCGATCTCGCCACGACCGAACGAGTCAAGGCGGCCGAGCAGGGCGACGGCATCGACCGCGAGCTGTGGGCATCGATCGCCGAGGCTGGTCTGCTGGCGCTCAGCCTGCCCGAGAGCGCGGGCGGAAGCGGTATGGGTCTCGTCGAGCTGTGCCTGGTTGCCCAGCAGATCGGGCGCACGGTTGCACCCGTTCCCTTCACGTCGACCACGGTCGCTGCCATGACGCTCGCCGAGCACGGCGTCGGCACCGACCTGTTGCCGGGCGTGGCAGACGGTTCGGTCATCCTCGCGTCAGCGTTGGCCGAAACCGGTGCCAACGATCCGCTTGCTCCGTCGGTGATCGCCACACGGTCGGGTGACGGCGCCGTACGCCTGGTCGGTGAGAAGCCGGCGGTTCCGGCGTTGCCGCTCGCAACCGCGGTGCTGGTCCCGGCGATGCTCGACGGCGCCACGATCCTCGCGCTCGTCGACCTCTCGACCGCCACCGCAGGCGTCGAGATCACGCCACTGAAGACCACGAGCCGCGAGTCGCAAGGCCATCTGACGCTTGACGTCGACGTCCCGGCGAGCCACGTGATCGACGACGACGCCGCGCTCGAACAGCTCTTCTTGCGGTCGATCGCCGCGCTGAGCGCCGTCCAGTTGGGCGTCGGAGAAGGTTCGGTGGCCATGGCTGCTGAACACGTGTCGAATCGCCAGCAGTTCGGCCGTCCGCTCTCGGCATTCCAAGCCGTCTCGCAACGCGCCGCCGACGCGTACATCTTCAACGAAGCCATCCGCTCGACGGTGTACAACGCCGCCTGGCAACTCGAGAACGAGCCGGGCGACAAAGCGCGAGCCGACACGCTCGCTGCGGCGTACTGGTCGTCGGAAGGCACCGAGAAGGTCGTGCTCGCCGCACAGCACCTGCATGGCGGCGTGGGCGCCGATATCGAGTATCCCGTTCACCGCTACTTCCAGTGGGGCATGCAGAACGCCACGGCGCTCGGTACCGCAACGTCGCATCTCGTGCGGCTCGGCGACCAGCTCGCCACGAGGTAAGAGCATGAGCTCGCAGCACGATCGTCTCCTCAGCTCGAGCACGATCGGGCCGATGACGTTGCGCAACCGCATCGTCATGCCGGCGATGGATCAAAACGTCTGCACGACCGACGGCCTGCTCACCGAAGCGAACATCGATCACTACGAGCAGCGCGCCATCGGCGGCGCAGGTTTGCTCATCGTCGAAACCTCGGCGGTCATGTTCCCGATTGGTGCCACGTCGCGCGTGCAGCCATCGGTTGCCACCGACGACTGCATCGACGGCTTCGCCCGGCTCGCCGACCGTGTCCATGCACACGGCGCGAAAGTGATCGTGCAGATCTGTCATCACGGCAAGACGGCCTTGGTCGACACCGCCGAGGGCCGCGAGCTCACCGTTGCGTCCGCTCCACTTCCGGTTATGGACTACGGCCAGTTCGCGATCGACCTGACCATCGACGAGATGATGAAGATGGCCGCGAAGACCGACGGCAAGGTCCCGGTCCATCACGAGGCCACGGTCGACGACCTGTTGATGATCATCGACGCGTTCGCCGACGCCGCCGAACGGATGCAGCGCGCGGGTTGCGACGGCATCGAAGTGCACGCGGCGCACGGCTATCTACTCTCGATGTTTCTCTCACCGTTCTGGAACACGCGTGACGACGAGTACGGCGGCGACGTCGAGCGTCGCACACGGTTGCTGCGCGAGGTCATCGCTGCGATTCGCGCGCGATGTGGCGCCGAGTTCGCGATCGTCGTGCGCCTCGATGCGAACGAGTTCCGTATGGACGGTGCGATCACGCCCGACCTCGCCGCCCGACACGCCGCCGCCGCAGTCGGTGCGGGCGCTGATGCGATCCATGTGAGCGCGATCGGCGCGCCTGACTCGGGCGTCGCATTCACCGACGGACCGCTGCCCTGGCAGCTCGGTCAGTACCGCCAGATCACCAAGCCGATCCGCGCCGCCGTGAGCGTTCCCGTGATCGCCGTCGGGCGAATCACCCCCGATATCGGCAACGAGATGATCGCGGAGGCCGAATGCGACTTCGTGTCGATGGGACGCCAGCTGCTCGCCGACCCGGATCTCCCGCGTCGTCTCGGCGATGGTCGACCCGACCTCGTGCGGCCGTGCATCAACTGCTTCGTGTGTGTCGCGCAGAACTTCTGGTCGGACGTCCCGCGCTGTGCGGTGAACGCTCGGCTCGGTCGACCCGACGCCCCCGTGCCGCAACCCACCGAGGCACCGCTCAAGGTCGCCGTGATCGGTGGCGGCCCCGCTGGACTCGAAGCGGCTCGCGTCGCTGCCGGGCGAGGGCACCGCGTCACGATCTTCGAACGCGCGGCCGAGCTCGGTGGCACCGCTCGCTTTTCGTCGATGACCACGCCCATCAACGGCGCACTCGTCGACTATCTCGTTGCCGCCGTCACCGAACTCGGTGTCACTGTCCGAACGTCCACCGACGCGACGCCACAGTTGATCGACGACGGCCGATTCGACCGGGTGATCGTCGCGACCGGCGCGGTCCGTAGTCGGCCCGACCTGCCGGGCGCCGATCTCGACCACGTGCTCACCGGCGACGACCTACGCGCGCTGCTCACTGGTGATGACCCCGACGTGGCCCGGCGCCTCCCGCGCTGGCAACAACTGGCGCTGCAGGCAGGTCGTCGAACTCGGGCGATGTCGCCGGCACGAATTCGCACACTCAGTCGGCAGTGGATGCCGATCGGCAAGCGGGTCGTGGTGGTCGGCGGTGGGCTCGTGGGGATCGAGATCGCCGAGTTCCTCGCCGAACGCGGACGCCGGGTCACGGTGCTCGAAGCAGGTGCCTACGCAGCGACCGAGATGGCCCACCCGCGGCG
>CALICC010000265.1 GCA_938049325.1 uncultured Ilumatobacter sp.
GTCTCGGTCGGCTTGTGGGCCGCCATGATCGGCCCGATGATCTCGAAGCGCTCGATGAGGTCCGGCGTCGGCGGCGCTGCGGGTGGATCGGCCTCGACCTGTCCCTCCGGCGGGTCAGGCTGAATCCACACGGCGAGCGCCGCACAGTCATCGGTGCACCAGACTTCGTTCTGGACGACCCAGCCGTACATCGCTCCACGCATCACCTCGCCGCCCGGCGCGAAATACGTGTCGTCGTCGGGATACAACCATCGCATCACCGGGTCTTCGGCGAAGGCCCGCACCGCCGTGACGCACAGGCTCCGCAGGTCGGCGAGAGTGGCCCGGCGAATCCGCATGGCCGCACCGTAGGCCGCCGGTGTGATCCAATGCGATCTCGATGAGGCTTTCCCACTCGAGTTCGGTGCCCGCACGAGCCGCCCTCGCTGGCAACCCGTCAGACGGCCACGGTGGGTTTGTCGTCGCCACCCCGCTGCACGCGCTGCAGGCCTCCGTCGACGCTCACGCAACCGACGAGTGGACCATCGCTGGGACCGACCTCTCGTACGCGTCGATCGACGAACTTTCTGCCCGCGTGACGAGCGAAGGATGCGGCGATGTCCAACCGCTCGTGCCGGCGGCACTCGCGGTGCTCCACCGGACGTTCGACGCTGCTTTGCGACCGCATCACATCGCTGTCAGCACGACGATCCCCCGGTCGGTCGGACTCGCCGGATCCAGTGCGATCGTCATCGCCACAATGCGAACGATGATCGAGTTGCACCGCAACGACGAGTGGGCGCAGAGGCTCATCGGAGATCCCAGCATGCTTGCGTCGGCCGCACTGCTGGCCGAGACCGAGGTGCTCGGCATCACCGCCGGTCTCCAAGACCGCGTCGTGCAGTCGTTCGGCGCCACGATGGCGATGGACTTCTCCCCCGGATCGGGCACCTCAGTCAACGGACTGCAGTCGGGCAACTACCGGCAACTCGGTGAGCTCCCGGGCAAACTCTTCGTCGCATATCGCTCCGAGGCGGCATCCGACAGCGGCCACGTCCACGCAGCCGTCAACCCAGCAGACACCGCCGTGCGAACGGCAATGCAGCGCGCGGCAGATGCCGGACGCGCGGCAGCTGCCGCCATCGATGCCGGCGACGCTCGCGCACTCGGCACAGCGATGGACGCAACATTCGATCAGCGAGCCGAGATCATGTCGCTCGAGCCAGCACACATCGAGATGATCCAGGTCGCGCGAGCCAACGGAGCCTCGGCGAACTACACCGGATCCGGCGGCGCGGTTGTCGTTCTCGCGCCCGATGACTCCGCCGCCGACGCGCTGCGCTCGCTCGGTTGCACCCTCGTCAACGTGTGAATCGCGAGCGGCGTCGCCTGATTCTCCAACTGTGTGACACCCCTTCTCTAGGGTGAGCTCCATGGCGTTCGTGCTCCGCACCTGTTTCCCTTCGGGAACGCTCGACGCGCTGAGCCAGGCCGTGGAGGCAGCAAAGGGTGCGGACCGACTCGCCCCGGTCACCGTCGTCGTGCCCACCAACGTCGCCGGCGTCATGGCACGCCGAGCGCTCGGGCGAGGACGTGGGCTGCTCGGGGCCGACATGGTCACGCTCAGCCGACTCGCCGAGCTCATCGCGGGTCCGGGTCTCGCGCATGATCGCCGCCAACCAGTGTCGACGCCGATCCTCGATCTCACGGTGCGCAAGGTGCTCGACGAGCAGCCGGGGTCGTTCGAGTCGGTCGCCAGACACCCGGCCACGGTGGTGGCGCTACGCGACCTTCATCGCGAACTCCGCCTCGCCGGCACCGAAGCGACCGAACGGCTCCGACAGACCAGCCGAGGCCGCGAGGCCACACGCGTCAGCGGTGCGGTCACACGTCTTCTCCAACGTCGGTGGTACGACGAAGCCGACCTCTTCGAGCGGGCAACCGCCTCGCTCGCCGACTCACGCCCCGCCGGGCTCCAACGTGTGGTGCTGTATCTGCCCGATCCATTCGAGGCACTGCCGTTGGCATTCATCCGTCGGCTCGCGGCGGGTGGGACCGTCGCTGTCGTCACGCCACTCACGGGCGACGCCGGCGCCGATCACGAACAACTCCGCGTGATCGAGCAACTCGGGCTGCAGGCTCCCACCACACCAGACGTGCCCGCCAAAGCGTCACCGGTTCGAGTCGTTTCGACCACCGACGCTGACGACGAAGTACGCATCGCGGTTCGAGCGATCGTCGACGCGGCTCGCGGCGCCGACGGCGAGCCGCCGGTCGCATTCGAACGCATGGCCATCCTCTGGCCGACCCACCGGCCGTACGCCCGGCTCGTCGAGCACCACCTCACCGCCGACGGCATCACGTGGAACGGGCGCGGCGGCACCGAACTCGCCGAACGCATCGCACCACGACTTCTCCTCGACCTGCTCGATGTGGATCGTCGCGGTTTGCGGCGCCACGCGTTGTTCGAGCTCTTCGCCGACGTGCCATCACGCGCCGAAGACGGCCGGATTCGACCCACCGCCGATTGGGAGCGAGCCAGCCGCACAGCAGGCGTGAGCCGCGGCGACGACTGGGTCCCGCGGTTGTCGGCTCTGGCCCAGCGTGAGCGATGGGCGGAGTCGGCCACCTCACTGCTCGAGTTCGTCACCGATCTGCGCACAGAGCTCGGCCACCCGCACGCCACGCGCCCATGGAGCGAGTGGGTCGATTGGTGTGACGCTCAGCTCCGCAACTGGCTCGGTCCAAAGGCGATCACCCGCTTCAGCGACACCGAGTATCGCGCGTGGGAATCACTCATGAGTGCGCTCGAACGGCTGCGCAACCTCGACGATGTCGACGACCCGCCGACGCGCTCGGTGTTTCGTTCCGTGCTCGACACCGAGTTGGCCGAAGCGGCGCTACGAGAAGGCCGGATCGGCACCGGCGTCACCGTCGGCTCACTGGCGTCCGCTGCCGGACTCGACGTCGACGTTGCCGTGGTGCTCGGAGCGAGCGACGGCTTGCTCCCTCCGGCGCCGAGAGCCGATCCGCTCCTGAGCCACGCCGACCGTGAGCGCGGCGGCCTTCCTTTGCCTGACCAGCGGGCACATCGGCTCCACCACGCGTTCGTGTCGATCACGAACGCGGCCCGCGTGGTTGTCACGATGCCGCGTGGCGACCTGCGAGCCACCGCAACGAATCAGATCTCGCGCTGGCTCACCCACGTCGCCAACGATGCTGACGGATCGACGCCAGGCATCGAACTCGTCGAGTCGTCCACAGCCGGGCTCGCTGCGCTGGAGTTCGCGCCGTGCGAACGCGAGCGACGACTCACCGACCAGCTCCGAGCGGCCGGCGGTCACGACCCGGTGCTGCAGCGCAACCTCGCGATGCGCCTTGCGCGCGCGAGCAGCACCATGACCGTGTTCGACGGCGACCTCAGCTCCGTCGCCCGCCCACCGCTCACTCCCGACATCGACCCATCCCATCCGGCGGCGGGAAGTGACCCTGTGTCGCCAACGCAGATTCAGCAGTGGGCCACCTGCCCCCACGGCTATTTCGTGTCGTACCTCCTCGGGGTCCGGGCGCTCGACGACCGCGAGCAGCAGATCAGCATCGGCGCGAGCGAGCGAGGCAACGTGGTGCACGGCACGCTCGACGCGTTCCACCGCGATGTCATCGACGGGACGCTGCCGCAGCCGACGACCGACGGCTGGACGTCAGAGCATCGTGCCGCGTTGCTCGATCACTTCGATGTCGAATCCGAGCGCTTCGAGCGCGCGGGCAAGACGGGGCGGCCTGCGACCTGGGCGCGCGAACGCATGGCCATCCGCGGCGAACTCCTCGAGTGGCTCGAGCGCGACGGTGTGCGTGCGGTCGAGACCGGCGTCACCGTGCTTGCGTCTGAGCGAGCGTTCCCGGGCGGTGCCGACGGCGCAGCGGGGCCTGCGGTGTACCTCGACGTGCCGGGCGGGCGCGAGCTGTCCGTCAAGGGCACCGTCGACCGACTCGACCGCCGGCGCGACGGCACGCTCGTGGTCACCGATCACAAGACGGGCAGCGATCGCGACTTCGGCAAGCTCGCCCCTGACGACCCGACGCTCGACGGTTCCAAGTTCCAGCTCCCCACCTACGCAGCCGCGGCCAAGCGGTGGACCGATGCGGGCGACGATGTGCTCGTACGCGCCGAGTACTCGATGTTCCGCAAGGGTCGATTCAAACGCATCGGGATCGAGTTCGATGCTGACGTATGGAGCCGAGTCACCCATGACCTCGGCGAGATCATCGACGGCATTGAGGCGGGGTGGTTCCCGCAGCAACCCGTTCGGCCCGGCTATCACTTCTACACCGAGTGCCTCTACTGCGACCCTGACGAGTTGGGGACCTCGGAAGCGTGGTCTCGTTGGATGCGCAAGCGCCACGACGCTCGCCTCGACCGATGGTTCGGCGTGCACGAGGACGACGACAATGTCTGAGCAAGCATCGCTCTTCGAACTCGACGAGTTGGCGTCCAAGCCCTCGCCCGAGCGCTCGGCGGCTGACGCGCCACCTGCTGATGCGCCGATTCCCGACGAAAGCGCTCGCCGGCGGATTCGCAACGATCTCGACCACACGTTGTTCGTCGAGGCGGGCGCCGGCGCCGGCAAGACCACGGCGCTGGTCGACCGCGTCGTCAATCTCGTCGTGGAGGCAGGCGTCGACATCCGAGGCATCGCCGCGATCACGTTTACCGAGAAGGCCGCCGCCGA
>CALICC010000266.1 GCA_938049325.1 uncultured Ilumatobacter sp.
GACGACGCGGCGAACGGCGACGGCACCGGTCTGCTCGCGCTCTACGACAGTTACCTGCGCCGTGACCCCGCTGATGGGTCATATCCGAATCTTCTGGAGTCGTTCCAGGCGATCATCTGCGCAGACGAACCTGACCGACTCGCGCCGGACGAGGCTGACGAGAAGGCCGAAGAGCTCATCGGAGTCGCACCGCGGCTCTTCCCGTACACGACTGCTTCCTATGTCTGTAACTTCTTCCCGCCCTCAGCGGATCCGCGGACCGAGATCACGGGCGAGCGTGCCGGACCGATCGTCGTCATCGGAACGACCGGCGATCCGAGCACCCCGCTCGACAGCAGTGAGGCCATGGCCGATGCGCTCGAAGAAGGCCAGCTCGTGACCGTCGAGGCGAACCAGCACCTCGGCTACGGCACGAGTGACTGCATCAACGACCTCGTGCACGACTACTTGATCTGGCTCGAGGCCCCCGCGACCGACGCTCGCTGTAGCTGATCGCACCCCGGAGACAGAAAGACCCGGGCCAAAGGCCCGGGTCCTCCTGTGCTCGAACGTGTCGAGCGTCTGGCGGAAGGCGTGGGATTCGAACCCACGGAGGCCCAAAAGACCTCAACAGTTTTCGAGACTGTCCCATTCGTCCGCTCTGGCAGCCTTCCGGAGTCGAGGCTAGCGAAAAATCCGGCGCGCGGTCGCGAAGAATGTCGCAAGACGTGCGCAGTGCGTGACGTTTGGCGCACGCTCGGAGAGTTGTGTGGATTCGCTCAAGACGAGCGCGCAGAGTGCCGATACATGAAACGTATGACGATGTTGCGAGGCCTCTCCCATGACTGCTGACACGGCTGTTCCGGAACAAGCACGCGCCTGGACGGCTCCGGCGCCCGCTTCGTCGCTGGCTCCGCCACCGCCTCCTCCGTCGGCCGCGGTTCGGCCACAACCCACGACCCCTACCGAGGCGCTGGACGAACTCACCGAGGTCATCAACGGCGCCCGCGGCGCGCTGCTTGCTTCTGTCGACGGCTTTTCACTCGCGCACAGCGAGTCGATGCCTGATGAAGCTGCGCACGCTGCGATGCTTGCTGCCGCGATGGGCCTGGCCAATCAACTCGCTGTGATGGGCGGCGGAGAGCAGTTGCGCCAGCTGGTGATCGATCACGACGCCGGCTTGTTGCTGATCTGGCCGATTGGCAAGTACCGCGTGCTCGCCATGTTGACCGACGCTCGCGTCGACCAGGCGCACCTCCGGCGCTTCGTACGTTCGCGCGCTGCACTGTTGGCGGACGGTTGATGTCGATGACCACGATGGACCAGGCCGCGACGGAGCAGGCGGGGGCCGACCGTCTCGACGCCGACCACTCCAGCGCGGACACCACCAGCCCGAAGATGAGCAACGGCGAGCCGTCGACGACGATCGAGCACACGTTCAAGATTCTGGTTACCGGACCGTTTGCCGCCGGCAAGACGTCCCTGATCCAGTCGGTCTCTCAGACCGACGTGGTATCGACCGATGTGTTGACCAGTGGCGATGAGTCCGAAGTGAAGGGTGAGACCACCGTCGCGATGGACTTCGGCACCTATCAGTTGCCTGACGAAGCAATCCGTCTGCTGTTGTTCGGAACGCCCGGACAACCACGGTTCCGCTTCATGACCAACATCCTCAAAGGTGACGTCGACGTCGTGGCGTTCGTGATCAACGCCGAGGCGCGTGAGACCCATGCCGCCGCCGGTGTCGAACTCCGCTCGCTGCTGTCGGATCTGCGCGTTCCGGCCGTCATCGCGGTGAACCGGTGCGACGATCACGAGCAAGCGCAGCGCATCGCCCGTTCACTTGGCGCCCTCGCAGGCGAGGCGGTCATTCCCTGCCAGCTCGTCGACGAGTCGTCGGGCCGCGAGGTCATCGTCGAAATCTTGCTCACGCTGCTTGACTCGCTCGAAGAGATGTCGAGTGAATCACGAGACCACGACCCCGCCGAGGTCGGCTGAAATGACCAACGACCCCGCCGTCTCGTCAACTGCCACCCCGATGTCACTCGATCCCGCCTTTCCACCTTCGCTCGCCGAGTTCGCCGACGCGTCACAGTCCGCCCCGGTCAGCGCCGCCTCGGCACTCGACGTCGCTCGTCATCACGCCTTCACGGGCGAGCTCACGTTCTTCGTCGACCCGCTCGTGCGTGTGTACCTCGACGCGGGAGTTGCCTACTACGCCGAAGTCGTCGGCGGCCAGACCATCGGCGAGCTCCTGCTGGCGTCGGCTGTACTCGACGCGCGCCAACTCGAACAGGGTGTTGTTCGTGTCGGTGAGGTCG
The DNA here is from genome assembly GCA_938049325.1 of uncultured Ilumatobacter sp. Classification (GTDB taxonomy): domain Bacteria; phylum Actinomycetota; class Acidimicrobiia; order Acidimicrobiales; family Ilumatobacteraceae; genus Ilumatobacter_A. Next base: position 2,301 of record CALICC010000266.1, read on the forward strand.
AGCATCTCGGCCGTCTCTTCGATCGCGTCGACGACGTCGACCGCGACCTGGCAATGGTCGTCGTCGAACACCACGTCGACCAGCTGGTCAACCAGCTCGCCGAGCGCGTGATGTCGCGCCTGTCGATCAGTGCCTACCGTCATCACGCGAGCGGCGTCCACCGCTGGTTCGTTGCGCCGATCGATTCGGCCGAATCGCAGCGCCCAGTGAGCGAGGTTGCGCAGGTCGACCGCTCGGTGGTCGACGACCTCCCTGAGCTCGCGCCGAACTCGACCGAGGTCCGCATCGAATGGACCGAGCCGCTCCCAGCGGATGCGCCTGCTCCGGCACCGAGCTCGGACGAAGTACAAGCTGAAGTCGATGGCTTCGACGCCGATGTGGCCGACTGGGCAGCCGCAGCTCCGACGGTGGAAGTGCACCCTGCGCCGATCATCGGACAGGTCACCGAGCCGCCCGCCGAGCCTCTCACCGGGCCGCTCACCGACGAAGCGAGCGCCGACTCGGTCGCCGAATTCCACATTGTTTGGCCCGACGGAACCCAAGACGCTCAGCTGATTCCAGAGGCTGCCACCGATGTTCCGGATGCGGACGCCGTGCATGATGCAGCTCCGGCTCCCGATGCAGCTCCGGCTCACGGTGCTCCACCAGCGATCGATTTGGGATTGTCACCAGCGGTGGTCGAGGAGATCCCCGACCCTGACGCGGCGATTCCCGACGATGTCGCGGCTGCCGTCAAACGGGCGCTGCAGGCAATCGACGAAGCGTCGTCGCAGCCGATCGTCATTCCGCGGATGGAACTGTCGCCGATTCTGCTGCCGCAGATCGACACGCTTGCGCCGATTCCCGACGACGATCCCGTCGCGGCTCCGTCACCGCAGCCCGCGCAAGCTCAACCACAGCCACAACCGATGGGTTTCGCACCGCCGACGGTCGCCATGCGCGCCGAGGCGATTTACGAGCGCCAGGCGTCCGAGCTCGCCGCCCAGCGCGCGGCGGCGCAACAGGCCGACGTCCCGACACCGACCGCTGCTCCCGAAGCCGCCGCTGCACCCGCGCCCGCCGCTGCACCCGCAACGGACGCTGCACCGGGGGCCGGACCGGCGCCCACCGCCGAACCGATCGCATCCGCCGACCCGGCAGGTGATGCACCCGCAGCGAGTGCGAACGACCGGAGTGGCGCACTGCGTCGCTTGATCGGCAGCCTGCGCAAGCAAGACAACGACTGACGCTCAGCGTCGAGCGCGGAAGAACGCGCGCAACACGTCGCCGCACTCGTCGGCGCGCGTGCCGTGCCTGACGTCGACGGCGTGATTCAGCGGGCTGCCCGACAGCAGCTCGAAGTGACTGACCACGCCCCCGGCCTTGGGGTCGAGCGCGCCGAACACCACGGCACCGAGCCGCGCGTTGACCATCGCCCCGGCACACATCGCGCACGGCTCGAGGGTGACCACGAGCGTGCACTCGTCGAGGCGCCAGTTGCCGATGTGTGCAGCGGCGTCGCGCAGTGCGAGCACTTCGGCGTGCGCCACCGGGTCGCCGGTGAGTTCGCGCTCGTTGTGACGACGCGCGATGACTTGACCGTCGTGAACGACCACCGCACCGACGGGAACGTCGTCGTGTTCCTGCGCCTCGAGGGCCTCGGTGAGCGCGAGCTGCATCAGCTCGTCATCGCTGGGTGTCGTCGTCACCGCCTCAGTATCGCTCGTGTGACCCCGCACGCACCGGGAGCACGATCGGTCCGCGCAGGATCATGTGTTCCTTCCACACGATCGCGTCGGGATCGATCGTGAAGTCACCGAGCCGGTCGAGGAGGTGACGGAGCCCCGTTCGCAATTCCATGCGCGCGAGCGCCGCGCCCAGGCAGTGATGGATTCCGTGACCGAACGAGATTGGTCGAGGGCTCTCGCGGTCGACGCGCAACGTGTCGGGGTCGTCGTGCTGGCGCGGGTCGCGGTTCGCCGCCCCGAGCAAGACCACGATGTTCTGGCCGGCCTTGATCGTCTGGTCGCCGACCTCGAAGTCGTCGGTTGCGGTGCGCGGGTCCATCTGCAGCGCGGTGTCGAAGCGCAGGAACTCTTCGACGGCGTTCGGCCACAGCTCGGGCCGCTCGCGCAAGAGTGCTCGTTGCTCCGGTGCCTCTGCAAGCGCGATCAACGCGGTGCCGAGCTGGCCACTCGTGGTTTCGTGGCCCGCGAACATCAAGAACATCGCGACCGCGATCACCTCGAACCTGTCGAGTCGATCATCGTCGGCTTCGGCAGCCACCAGCGCCGAGAGCAAGTCGTCGGTCGGTGTTCGCTGGCGTTGATCGATCAGCTCGTCGAAGTACATGATGGCCTCGCGCAGTAGGTGGTCCATCGCTCGAGGTTCGAAGTCGGGGAACGGATTCAACAGCACGGTGAGGGCGTCGGACAGTCGCTTCGTCCAATCCCACCGCTCGCGCGGAATCCCGATCATCTCGGAGATGACCTCGATGGGAAACGGCGCGTTGAAGGTGGCGAACAGATCGACGTCGTCAGACGTGTCGAGCTGGCTGACGAGCTGCGCCGCGAGTCGATCGGTCACGTCTTCGAGCCGGCTGATCTGCTTGGGCGTGAACGCCGCGCTCACGAGTCGGCGTAGTCGAGTGTGTTGGGGCGGATCGGTGAAGAGCAGAAAATGCCGGACCAGGTCGAGGCTCGGCTCGCTCATCTTCGTGTGCGGGTGGCAGTTGAGGACGAGCTCGGTTTGCGAGGCGACGCTGACGTGTGGTGACGACAGCACTTGGCGCGCTTCGTCGTA
>CALICC010000267.1 GCA_938049325.1 uncultured Ilumatobacter sp.
GCCGGTTTCGGAGATGCCTTCACGCTCGAACATCGCCTGATACGACGGCAGCGTTGCGTACATCGAGGTGTTGGCGGTGAGCCGCTCCCGAGCCGGAGCCGGATCGTCGGTCACGCAGATCGGCAGCGTGGCGATGATGCGAGGTGCCGGGCGTCCGGCATCAGCAGCAGCCTGCGAGATCGTGGGCACGATGTGCTCCCGGATCGTCTTCGGGCCAACCCATGCGAGGTTCGTCCCTGCGACGTATCGACCGGCAACCTTGAGCGACTGCGGGCCGAGCGCGGCGACGGTCACCTCGGGCGGGTTGGTGACGGGATAGATCGTCTGAGCGGTCGCCGAGATCGACTCGCCGTGCGTATCGACTCGCCCGGTCTCGATCATCGGCATCAAGGCGTCGAGGTACTCACGGAGGTGTCGGATCGGCTTGTCGTCGACGATGCCGAGGTCGGCCATCATCACCTTGTGCGACATGCCGATCCCGAGCGAGAGACGGCCACGGATCGCCGATTGCGTCGTGAGCGCTTGACCGGCGAGTGCAACAGGATGACGCGGGTAGGTCGGCACGATGGCGGTGCCGAGCTCCATCCGCTCGACCTGCTGACCGATCACCGCAATCGCCGTCAAGGCATCGAAGCCGCCAACCGGATGCTCGGCAAGCCAGTAGCTGGTGAAACCGTCGGCTTCAGCGGCGAGCGCGTGAGCCGTGAACCCGGCGATGTCCGAACGGCCGAGCTGTGTGGTGGCGTTGATCCCGATCCTCATGCTCCCTGCTTACCGCAGTGGTCGGGGCTCAACGAATCGTTCGTCGCCGAGTGCACGCGGATTCAGCGACCAACTCGTGGCTCTGTACCCGCCAGTGCCGGTCGATGACGCGATGCCACTTGTTCGCTGGGAGATCAGGCCGAATCACCGCGAGACCTGTACCGAACTTGCTGACCTTGGCGGGGCGAACGCAATGGGCCCAGAGCCACCGATCAGCGAAACTCGGCGCGCCGGCAGACTTCGTCTCCACCACCACACCGTCGAGCAACGCTGTTGCACCATCTTCACCGGTGCAGCGCAGATCTCGATCGAACGTCAAGCGCGTCCGGTCGGTCGGGTCGATCAGGGTCGTGCGGGAGTAGTCGGTGGTCAGCACAGGGCGAAGCGACGCGGCAAGGCGAGGGTCGCCGAGCAGACCGGTGACGAAGTCGAGTCCTTGGTCCGTGATCTCGTCGCGTTCGTCGCGCTCGCACCGAACTCGCGACTTCACATTCGCGCCGCGTCCTCCCTTTGCCTTCACCTCGAGAAAGCACGGTCCGGCGTCGCCGTACGCCCGGCTCCGCACCTTGAAGCGGCGCCGCCGCCCCTGAACCGCGGCTCGGTAGAGCGCAAGATCGTCGGTGTCGAAGTACGTCGAGCTGTAGTCACATCCGAGCCGCCCGTCGATCTCGAGCACACGCACGGTCGGCGCCAAGCCGGCGAGGAGCTCACCCAAGGTGGATTCGTCGACGAGGTATTTGCGATCGGTGCGAGTTTGTAGCTCGGCGATGTTGTTCGCTCCTTCGAGCGAAATCGGTTCGAACGAAGCGAGTGCGGTGTCGATCCGGCTCATCGCTGCCCCGCGTGCGCGTCTGCGAACTCGGGGTGACCGACCGGAGCGTCAGCGTGCGCATCGTCGAGCCGGAAGCACACGTCAACGACCGTCGTGTCGGTGACCAGGTCGAGCCTCTTGATCCGGAGCCGGGTGACCTCGGCGTCGAGCAGCGTTTCGAGTCGTGCGATTGCGGCCTGCTCGTCCGGGTACGCCCGGTCCAAGGTGATCGTCTGTCGGCGTGCCCGCCGGAACAGGCGTGGATGATCTGCCACGAACAGCGTGACGAGGATCGCGCCCATCAATGCCGGAGTCAGCCACGCCGGCGACACGCTGATCCCGCCGAGCAGCCCGATCGCCAGTGCGGTGAAGTAGTAGGCGATGTCTTCCTGGGCGAGCTCCGATGAGCGAAGGCGGATGATCGAGAGCACACCGAACAACCCGAGCCCGAGCCCCGCGCTCACCTCGGCGGTGGAGAGCGCCGTGGCCACGGCCATGACGCCGACGTTGAGGCCGAGGATGGCCACGACCATGTCGCGCCGCCGATAGCGGGGGAAGTAGAGGCCGAACACCAAGACGGTGATGGCGGCGAGATCGATGGCGACGAGTTCTGCTTGTGACATGCCCCCATCAAGTCAGCCGAGCTTGTGAGCTTCGTGTGAACGACCTTGGGGTCTCGTGTGACTCACACGGACTGCACCGAATCAAATTGCAGTTCGGCGATGGCGATACCCGACTCGCCCGCGACGCTGTACAAGACGAAGGTTCGGTTGCCCTCGACGAACACCGCTGGGTCGCGCAATTGGTTGGCGCGCTCATGGAGACCCCCTCGAAGAGATGGAGCGATCTCCACGTCGGCGCCCTCCCAGTCACGCTCGGGCGACAGCAGCAATCGAGGCTCCGCGGCGGTCCAGTCGAGCCAGTCGTTGCCGAGGTCGATCGTGGAGATCAACAGCGACTCGGGCGCATCTCCGACCTGCGTCCAGATCACGTCGAGCCGATCGTCACGCAACAACAAGGCGCTGTGGCGCATCGTCGCCGGAAACAGCGTCGGACCGTGTTCGAAGTCGGTGAGGCCGTCGCGGGACCGACAGAGGCGCCCGGGCATCGTCAATCCGTACCACCAGCCGTCGTGACGACACATGCGCAGGTACGGGCCGCCGAGCACCTCGGGTCGAGCAGCGAAGCTGACGCCGTCGTCCGAGGTCGCCACACGCGTCACCTGCTTGGCAAGCGAGTCGAGGCCGTGGAAGTACATCACGACGCGCTGATTGTCGAC
>CALICC010000268.1 GCA_938049325.1 uncultured Ilumatobacter sp.
TAACGTATCGAACGTTCCGTCGAGGATCGCCGCCCGCATCCGCGACATCAGATCCATTGTCCAAGCGATGTTGTGGATCGACAGCAACCGTGACGCAGTTGGCTCTCCGACCTGCAACAAGTGCCTGATGTAGCCCCGACTGTGACGAGCGCAGACCTCACACGGGCACGCCGAGTCGAGCGGTTCGTCGAGGTCGGCATTCCGCGCCGCTTTCGCTTGGAACCTGCCTGTCGAAGTGAAGGCTGTCCCATGCCGCCCGAGGCGGGTCTGCATCACGCAGTCGAACTGGTCAACACCCAGCGCCACGGCTTCGACCAGTGATGCGGGGTCACCCACTCCCATCAGATAGCGGGGCCGATCCGCCGGCAGATGAGCAAGCGCCGCTTCGAGCGCGGGCAGCATCTCGGCACGGGTCTCGCCAACCGAGAGACCGCCGATGCCGTAGCCGTCGAATTCGAGTTCGACGGTGCGCTGGGCGCTTTCGGCGCGAAGCACCGGAGAAATTCCGCCTTGCACGATGCCGAACAACGCCTGATCCTGCCGAGCGTGAGTTGCCTTGGCACGAGCCGCCCACGCGCTCGTACGCTCCAACGCCGTCCGCACGACCTCGGGCGCACTGGGCAGCGGCGGGCACTGATCGAGGACCATCTGGATGTCGGCACCGAGTTGTTCTTGGACGCGAATAGCGAGCTCCGGAGTGAACCGGTGGCTCGACCCGTCGTAGGTGCTCTTGAACGTCACGCCATCGTCGTCGACTTTCGGATCCAGCGAGAACACCTGGAATCCACCCGAGTCGGTGAGTGTGAGGCCGTTCCAGCCGGCGAACGCTCCGAGCCCTCCAAAGCGCGCCACCACATCGGCACCGGGACGCAGCATCAAGTGGTAGGTGTTGCCGAGCACGATCTGCGCGCCGAGCCGCTCGTAGTCGGCAGCGCTCAGGTACTTGATCGCCCCCTTGGTGCCGACGGGCATGAAGAGCGGCGTCGCGTAGGACCCCCGTGCGGTCGTGGCCGTCCCGGCGCGAGCCGCACCATCACGACCATCGAGTGCGAACCGAACGGGATGCATCAGGCCTCCCTGGTGAGCAGCATCGCGTCGCCGAACGACAAGAACCGGTAGTCGTCAGCCAGCGCGAGCTCGTAGAGCGAGCGCCAGCGCGGTCCGGTGAAAGCATCGATCATCATGAGCAGTGTGGTCTTGGGAAGATGGAAATTGGTCATCAACACGTCGACCAACTGCCAGTCGAAGCCCCGATGAATGAAGAGGTTGGTGCGCCCCGCGAGTTCGTTCCGGGCCGCCGCTGACTCCAGCGCGCGCACAGCCGTGGTCCCCACAGCCACGACGCGCCCACCTGCGGCTCGCGTCGAGCGACACGCCTCCATGGTCTCCACCGGCACTCGATAGCGCTCGGTGTGCATTGGGTGGTCCAACGGATTCTGCGTGCTGATCGGTTGAAATGTGTCCAGCCCGACGACGAGTTCGACGGTTGCCCGCTCGATGCCCGCGGCTGCGAGCCGATCGAACAGTTCGTTCGTGAAGTGCAGCCCAGCCGTCGGTGCTGCAGCCGACCCCGGCTCGTTTGCGAAGACGGTCTGATACCGGTTCGGGTCGCTCAACCGTTCGCCGATGTATGGCGGCAGCGGCATCTCCCCATGGGCATCGAGGGTCGCCAACGGCTCGGTGGCCCCGAGCAACTCGACTTCGAAGGTGTCGCCCGCTGCGGTCCGCTCCCCCATCCGAATCATCTCGGTCCCGTCCGCAGTGAGGATCTCCCCGACCTTGACCTTGCCACCAGGGCGCACCAGTGCTTCCCAACGTCGACGAGCACCGTCGAGCGCTTCGAGCAGCAACACTTCGGCGGCGCCACCGGTCGGGCGCATGAGGCGCAGACGTGCGGGAATGACCCGCGTCTCGTTGACCACGAGCAGATCACCGGCACGCAACAGGTCGGGCAGGTCGCGAACACGTCGATGCTCGGGTTCGCTGTCTCCTCGGTCGACGAGGAGACGAGCCGAGTCGCGCGGCTCGATCGGGGTCTGCGCGATTCGGCTGTCGGGAAGGACGTAGTCGAAGTCGGTCAGATCCACGTCAGAGGAGGAAGCTCTCGACGATCGTGTCGCGGATCTCGGTCTGGCCGACCGGATACACGATTGCCAGGAGGAAGAACAGTTCCCCAGCGCTGTCTCGTCCACCGATGATCCGCGTCTGCGTGGCGGGGTCACCGCAGTCGAGAAGCGCCTCGGTACCCGTGTAGACGCCGTCGTCATAGTCTTCTCGCGACAGCTCGGTGCATCCTTCGCCGGCCGATGCGTCCAGGAGCGCCTGATGCCGTTCGATCCAGTCGTCCTCAGTCACGGAGTCTCCGGTGACGACGATCATGCCGGGCACCACGTACGACAGCAAGAACGCCTCGAGGTCAGGCGCAGCCGCAAGTCGCCGCACCTCACCGTCGGGAGCGCCGTCCACGTCGGACCATGTCGCAGGCACCGTCGCAGTGATCGAACCGTCATCGGACGCGATGTCCAGGTCTTCGCCCAGGTCGACCTCGGGGAGTTCGGGGGTCACGCCGAGAGCAAGGTCATCGGCGTAGGTCTGCGCGGTGCCGTCCAGGTCGAGACGGTCGCTGGAGCACCGGTCGATCAAGAAACCCTGCATGTCGCCGAGTAGATCTCCGAAGTCGATGAGCGCCTGCCCCACGGCGGCTCCATCGACGATCGCACCGGCGTTGGCGAGGTCGTAGCCGGCGCCTTCGAGGCCCGGCGTCGCGATGTCGAGCAGGCGCTTCGACTCGACGAACAATGCCGCGTCATCGTCGTTCGGCGCGAGCTCGATCACCAGTGGCGCTGCCGCGTTGAGCGATTCGAACACGGTGCGCAGCGTGAAGGGGTCGTTGATGTCGGCGAAGTCGAGGGCACGTCCCGGGACGAAGAAGTTCTCCGCTGCAGCGCAGAAAGGCTCCGACGCGGAGTCGGTGATCGGCGGATCCGTGACCGGCGGATCGGTCACCGGCGGCTCCGTGACCGGCGGATCGGTCACTGGCGGATCGGTCGTCGCCACGGTCGTGGTGGCTTCGACGACAGCGGTGTCAACCGGCGGTGCCGTGGCGACCGACGCGTCGGGTTCATCGCGCTCGGGCCGAGTGTCGTCGACGTCATTCGCGTCGCTGCCACCTCCGCACGATGTCACGGCGAGCAACGCCACAAGCGAACAGGCAGCGATGCGCCTCGAGGTCCGGTCGATTCGGTTCACCCGTCTCACTGTACGGACCGACCGTCAGTCGGACGTGTCAAACAGCTGAGTATTGGCATGCGTGACCGACGCAGGGGCCCGCAGCCCGATGTGCTCATACGCCGCAGCCAACGCAACGCGGCCCCGCGGTGTGCGAGCGATCATGCCCTGGGTGATCAGAAACGGTTCGTAGACGTCTTCGACGGTCTCGGGTTGCTCGCCGATGCTGATCGCCAGCGTCGACAACCCAACCGGGCCGCCACCGAACTGCCCGCACAGGTTCTTGAGGATCGCTCGGTCGACCTTGTCGAGCCCACGATCGTCGACCCCGAACAGTGCCAGACCTTCGCTTGCGACATCGGCGGTGACGTTGCCGTCAGCACGCACTTCCGCGAAGTCACGGACCCGTCGCAGCAGGCGGTTGGCAATACGTGGTGTGCCACGCGAACGACGGGCGATCTGTTCGGCACCTTCGGTGTCGATCTCGATGTCGAAGATGCCAGCAGCGCGCTCGACGATCTGGCGGAGCTCGTCGGTGTCGTAGTAGTCGAGCCGACTCACGAGTCCGAACCGATCGCGCAGCGGCCCGGTGATCATGCCCGTACGCGTCGTGGCACCGACCAACGTGAACGGTGGCATCGTCAACCGGATGCTCGACGCCGCTGGGCCCTTACCCACGACGATGTCGAGCTGGAAGTCCTCCATCGCCGGGTACAGGATCTCTTCGACCGATCGCGACAACCGGTGAATCTCGTCGATGAACAACACATCGCCGTCTTCCAGCTTGGTCAAGATCGCCGCGAGGTCGCCTGCCCGCTCCAGAGCCGGACCGGACGTGATGTGCAGATGGACGCCCATCTCGGTGGCAATGATCCCGGCGAGCGTGGTCTTCCCCAACCCTGGTGGCCCGGCGAACAAGAGATGATCGACCGGCTGCTCACGCTTGCGTGCCGCTTCGAGCACGATGTCGAGGTGCTCCTTCAGCTTACGCTGACCGACGAACTCGTCGAGCGCTTGGGGCCGAAGACCCGACTCGGAGTCGAGCACGGCCGAAACTTGGCTGTCGTCGGCTGCCTCGTC
>CALICC010000269.1 GCA_938049325.1 uncultured Ilumatobacter sp.
AACCACTGCTCGTCGCCATCGACGTGTTGATCGGGATCTTTGAGTTCGACGTCGGGCTGCGCCGCCGTGAACAGGTCGATACATCCCGCCATCGAGTCGTCTTCCCATTGCTGCTGGTCGGTCAACGCCGTGATCGTGATCGCACCGTCAGCGTCTTCGGGGAACGTCTCGGCACCGAGGTTCTCGAGGCCGCTCGATTCGAGCGCCCAGACCTCGACGTCGAGCCCCGAGGCGCTGACGCCGCGTACTCCGCCTTGCGTACTGCCGATCAGCAAGACGGTGTCGGCACCGGCGCTCCGCACATTCTCAGCGAGCACCTGCCACCGCGCGTCGGTGGCGACGATGTCACCTTGTGGTGCGTCGTTCAGCGCCTCGATCACCGGGGTGATGCCGAATTGAGCCAGTGCGTCGGCCGCGACGTCATAGATGTCCTCCTGCTCGACTGACCCGATGACCGCGATGCTTCGTCCGTCGAGCATTCCCTGATCATCGAGCAGGTTGAGGAAGACGTCGAGGCGTCGCTCACGCAACGCTGGAGTGTCGACCCAGGGGGCGTTGGCAGCGGCAAGTCGATCCTGAGTCTGGCGACCGCCCACAAGAATCGTGTCGTTGGTCTCGACGATGCAGTTGTTCGCGGTTTCGGCGGGACCGACGAAGCCACCGATGACCGCGAAGGTCTCGATGTCTTTGGTCAAGGCCAAGCATGCAGCGTCAGCCTCGGTGGTTCCGAGCGGGCTGTAGAACTCATAGTGCGGCACCACCGTGCGCCCGTTGATACCTCCCCGCTCGTTGAGGTCATCGATATACACCTGGTACACCGACTGCTGATCACCCCAGCCTTCGGTGACCAAGCTCAGCTCAGCGAGCGCGTCGAAATCGAGCATCGAGATGCCGATGTGGATCTCGGTCTCGGTAACACCGCGAGACGACGCCGTGAGCGGTTCGAGATCTTCCGGCGCGACAGTCTCGACCGGTTCGTCGTCTGGCGCCTCGGTCGAGGCTGGTTCGGAGTCGGACGGTTCGGGTTCCGGCTCGGCAACGACCTCGGAGCCGTCGGTGGCCGTTGTTGCTGCTGGTTCCGTACTCGACGAATCGTCGTCGGAGTCGCTGCTTCCCCCGCACGCTGCGATGACGAGCCCCACGCTCATCGCCAGTGCTCCGGCCTTCGATGAATGCCAACCGTTTCGCACGTTTCCCCCAAGAGTTGCTCTGTCGCTGCACTCGACCAAACCCCCGTCGGCCGGCAACGAATCTGACAGTTCGTCAGACTAGAGCACGAGGCCCGGTGCACAGGACCCGCAGGGCGCCCCCGGCGCAACACCGCACGTTCGTACGTCGTCAGTCGACGAAGACCGGCGGCCGCTTCTCGATTCCCGCCATCACGGCCTCCACCTGGTTCGGCGACCCGATCTGAGCCCGAATCGCCGCACGCTCGGCCGCGAACTGCTCGGCTGCGCCCGGGTGATCGAGCCCGTTGAACAGTCGCTTGGCCCCCTGCACCGCACCTGGGCTCTTCGTCGCAATCTCGTGGGCAAGCGCCATGGCATCGTCGTACGGAGATTCACTCACGTGGGTTGCGAGACCGAGGTGAGCCGCTTCGTTTCCGTCGAAGATCCGCGCCGTGTAGGTCAGCTCACGAGCGATGTCTGGGCGCGTCAACCGCGACAGCATGAACGTCCCGGTCATGTCGGGCACCAAACCCCAGTAGACCTCGCGCACCGACATCTTCGTGTCGGGATGCACGACGCGTATATCGGCGCCGAGAGCGATCTGAAGACCGCCACCGAGCGCGTGTCCGTGGAGCGCGGCGATCACAGGAACCTGCAACTCTTGCCACACCCAACACACCTGTTGCGCCCGGTGCGTGATCCGCCCCTCGACCATGTCGCCCGGGTTGCCCTCGCTTGCTCCTCCATCGTCGTCTTGGCTGGCCGCATTGTCCGCGTTGCCGAGCGATTGCATCGACGACAGATCGAGTCCTGCACAAAAGGACGCTCCCTCACCCGAGAGGACCACGACTCGGACCCCCGACTCTGTCTTGAGTCGTTCGCCCGCCTCGGCGATGCCGGTGAACATCGCGGCGTCGAGCGCATTGCGCTTGTCGGCTCGGTTGAGACGGACATCGGCGACGCCGTCGGAAATGGAGATGGTGACACGATCTGACATGCAACGAGCTTCGCAGATGCACCGGTCGGAGATCCTCACCGTGCAACACTCGAAGCCATGGGAATGACTCCGCCTCCACCACCCGGCTATCAACCCTTCGGGACGCAGACGGCTCCTCGCCCGCACCCGCGTGGCACGGCCATCCTCGTCTTGGGAATTCTGTCGTTGCTCTGCCTCGGCATCATTCTCGGGCCAGTCGCCTTCTTCATGGGCAATGCAGCCATCAAGGAGATCAACCTCAATCCGACCGCATACTCGAATCGTGGGGTCGTCAACGCTGGTCGGATTCTCGGCGCGATCGGCGGCGTGTTCGGCGTCCTTTGGCTGATCTTCGTCCTCGCGAACAGCTGATCCAAATCACCGCATGGCGCACCGGCGCGACGATCCAGCGGCCTCGTACGGCATAGTGGACATGTTGCAGGCTGACTGACGCCTGCCGATCGCCCACCCTCGTCATCGTGTCCACGCCGACTCCTCCACCACCGCACCAATCACCGGCCCCGCAGGTGCCCACCCCGTCGCGCGTCACAACGACGCCGCCGCCGCCCCCTCCCGCGCCGCCGAGCACACCGGAGCCCACGCCGACAACAGCGCCCGACGCCAC
>CALICC010000270.1 GCA_938049325.1 uncultured Ilumatobacter sp.
CCGGCCGGATGGTCGCAGACGTGCGGGATCGAGTTGACGAGGCGGTTGGCGGCCACGGCGTTGCCACCGCCGGCGGCTCCCGGCTCGCCGTGTTCGTGTCCGTGGATCGAGACCGTGAGGTTCGGATGCCCGGAGATGACGACGTCGTGGGCGCCTTGTCCACTGACCGGATACGGCCAGTCGGGCGCGCACGCATCGTCGATACGCGTGTAGTGCTCGAGCACGATGAGGGGCTTGCCGCCGACGATGCCGCGTACCTCGAAGTGGAAGGCACCCATCGAGCCTTCGACGAACTCGCCCATACCGTCGACGTGCACCGTTCGTTCGAGCGGTCGCTTCTCGACTGAGGTCTCGATCCGATCGAGGGTGACCCCGAGGCCGTCGGCCATCACGTTGACCATCGGGCCCCACACCATCTGCAGTGAGAAATCGAGGAGCATCAGCGGCTCGCTCGTGAGCGGTTGGCCGAAGCCGATCAGGTCGCGGACGGCGTCGGGCTGGTCGTACAGCGCGTAGTTGAAGATCTCACGCGAGCGGATCTCGGTGATGTCGGCCGACACCCCGGTCAGGAACAGCGGCAAGATGTCCATCGAGAAGCCTGGGTCGATGCCGCTCGCGAAGACCGACGTGTTTCCGGCGGTGCAGGCATCGTCGAACGGTTGGCGCATGTCAACGGGCATCGACGGCGGGTGGTAGAGCGGATAGAACGCAGGCGTCACGACGTTCGTTCCGGCCCGCAACGTCGCGAGTACGTCGGCTTGGCACTCGACGGGTCGGAAGTCGGCGTTGACGGTGTAGACAACCGCGTCGATGTCGTCGCCGTGGGCGATGCTCGGATCGTCGGTTGCCGCGACGCCCAGATCGTCGATGTAAGCCAGTGCACCGGCGTCACGGCCGACTTTGTCGGGATTGCTGACGATCACGCCTGCCAAGTCCAACTCTCGATGTGCTGCCACCGCTCGAATCGCCGGCCGGCCGACGTTGCCGGTGCCCCACACCACCACACGCTTCTTGTCGGTCATCAGCGTCCCCTCGCTCGTTCCTCCTCGCACAGTAGAGGGAGCGAACGTGCAGATGATTGCTGGACGTGATTCCTCGAGGGTACGTCGACACGGCTTGATGGCGGTGGCGCCAAGGCGAATCCGGCGTCACCGGTTCGACAACCATCCGTTACCCTCGCCCGCGTGTCGCAGTTCGTCGACGAGTGCCAGCTCAACGTCAAGGGTGGAGACGGCGGCGCGGGCTGTATCAGCTTCCGGCGTGAGGGCCCGGAGGCAATGGGTGGCCCCAACGGCGGTGACGGCGGCAATGGCGGCGAGATCTGGCTGGTTGCCGACCACAATGTTGCGTCGCTGCTGGCCTTTCGAGATCATCCGCACCGCAAGGCAGAGCGCGGTGTTCATGGCAAAGGCAAAGATCAGCACGGTCGCCGCGGCGAGTCGCTCGAGATCGCCGTACCGATCGGCACGAAGGCCAGCGATCTGTACACCGGCGAGGTGTACGCCGAGCTGAACAACCAGGGCGACCGATGGCTCGCCGCGGCCGGGGGCCGCGGCGGTCGCGGGAACGCCAAGTTCTTGTCGAACAGCCGCCGCGCGCCAAGTTTCGCCGAACAGGGTGAACACGGTGAGGAGCGCTGGCTCAAGCTCGAGCTGCGGCTGATGGCCGATGTCGCGCTCGTTGGTTTCCCCAACGTCGGCAAGTCGACGCTGATCAGCGTGATCTCGGCGGCGAAACCCAAGATCGCGAACTACCCGTTCACGACCCTCGAACCGAATCTCGGCGTCGTGCGCGTCGACGACGAGACCGAATTCGTCGTGGCCGACATTCCCGGTTTGATCGAAGGAGCGAGCGAAGGGCGCGGACTCGGGCATCAGTTCCTTCGTCATGTCGAGCGTGCGCGCGTCCTGTGTCTGATGATCGACCTGGCGCCGATGGACGGCGTCTGGCCGAATGAGCAGGAACGAGTGCTGCTCGAGGAGCTCGGCAGCTATCAGCCCGACCTTCTGGAGCGGCCGCGGATCGTCGTCGGCACCAAAGCCGACATGGTGCAAGACGGTGACCTCGAGGTGATGGAGTGGAGCGGCGACGTGGTGTCGTCGATCACCGGGCACGGGGTGAAGGACCTGGTCGGAAAGATGGCCCAACTCGTTCACGATGCGCGTCAACAGGTCGTGCATTCCGACGGTCTCATCGTCATCCGCCCGGAGGCCAGCGGGGCGATCGTCGAGCGGGTCGGCGACGGCGAGTTCCGTCTCGTCGGACGCGATGTCGAGCGCGTCGTTGCGCTCAACGACGTGACCACGCCCGAAGCGCTCGGCTACATCGACTACCGACTCGAGAAACTCGGCGTGCCGAAGATGTTGAACAAGGCCGGCGCAGTCGAAGGTGACGTCATCTGGATCGGCGAATTCAGCTTCGACTACATGCCGGACACGTAGGGAGCGGCGAGTATGAGGATTGTCGCCAAGATCGGCACGGCATCGATCACGGACGCGAACGGAGTGATCGACGACAAGGCCATCACGGGGCTGGCTGACGAGGTTGCCGCGTTGCGTTCGGCAGACCACGACGTGGTCATCGTGTCGTCCGGAGCTGTGGCTGCTGGCGTTGCCGCGCTGGGGATGTCGGAGCGACCGTCTGACATGGCGACGGTGCAAGCCGTTTCGGCGGTCGGACAGAGCCGACTGGTCGAGGCATACAACGTTGAATTCGGTCGACGGGGGCTGATCGGGGCGCAGTTGCTCGTCGACCCGTTCGACTTCGTCGAGCGCAAGCAGTACCTCCACCTCCGTACCACGATGGAACGACTGCTCGACCTCGGCGTGGTTCCGATCGTCAACGAGAACGACGCGATCGCCAATGATGAGCTTCGTTACGGCGACAACGACCGGATCGCGGCGCTCATCGCGAACAGCGTCCGTGCGGACGTGCTCGTGCTGCTCACCGACATGGACGGTGTGTTCACCGCCGACCCTCGCCACGACGCGAGCGCCACGTTGGTGCCGCTCGTGCGAGCTGACGACCCACTCCTGTCGATCTCTGCCGATTCGGGAGGGAGCGGTCGCGGGAGCGGTGGTATGGCGAGCAAGCTGACTGCAGCGCGCATGGCATCGTGGTCGGGGATTCGCAGCGTGATTGCCCGCGCCGCCCGTCCGGGAGTGTTGGCGGGGTCGGCATCGGACGAACTGGTCGGCACCACGTTCGAGGCACACGACCGGACACTCTCGGCGCGCAAGTTGTGGATCGCGTTTGCTGCGGAGGTTGCCGGAGCGGTTCGCGTCGACAGCGGTGCCCAGACTGCTCTGTCGGCGCACCCGAACAGTTTGTTGCCTGCCGGCGTCGTCGCGGTCGACGGAGAATTCGGGACGGGTGACGTGGTCGACCTCGTCGGGCCCGACGGCGTGACATTTGCTCGCGGGATGTGCTCGATGGGCGCCGCGGCGATCGGGTCGGTGCTCGGTCGCCAGTCGGGCGACCTGCCGGCCGGGCTGTCGACCACGGTCGTGCATCGCGACGACCTGGTCATCGTCGCCTAGATTCGTCGCGGCGAGCGCGACGTTCACGAAATGCTCATGGATCGGGCCGCCCAAGGTGGTGTTTGCTGTGCGAAGCTGCAGACATGCAAATCGAGATCACCGATGACGCCCGCAAGGTGCTGGAGAAGAAGGGCGGAACGATGTCGATCGACTTCATCCGCCCGACCGGTTGAGGCAAAGTTGCCGAGGTGTCGGTCGACACCAATGTCAAAGGAAAGAACCTGTCGCCG
>CALICC010000271.1 GCA_938049325.1 uncultured Ilumatobacter sp.
GATCCATCGACAGGTAGTCGGGAACTTCCTCGCCGCTCTCGTACAGGGCCTTCAACTCCTGATACGAGCAGTTCCGCTCCGCGTCCTGGCAGCGCACCTGGCGGCCGAGCGGTCCTTCGATGAGCGACGGCACGACCTCGCCGTTGGAGTTGGCGTACACATAGCGGCTGTACCCGTACGAGCCGGTTGCCGTTTCGGGAGGCTCGGGCGGGAGCGATCGTGCGTCGGCTGCCTGTTCGACCTCTGCCGCGATCGCGAAGTAGTCGGGCAGCTCGACGACTGGGGCCTCGGTGGTTTCGGGCGCTGGAGCCTCGGTGGCAACGGGCGCCGGGTCCGTGGTCGGCGCTGCCGTGTCGGCCGGGGCATCGGTCGCGGCGGGGGCTTCGGCAGTGGCTGGTGATGTGTCGGGGGCGGCGTTGTCGTCTCCTGAACTGGAGCACGCAGCCGCTCCGAGCGCGAACACGGCCATTCCGATGGCGACCTTGCGATGCATAACTTCCCCCAGTTCGTTGGCGGCCTTTCCTGAGGCCGTCCACCACGGTATTCCGTCGAGGCAACGACGGCCGAGTTCGACTGGCTGGCGGCCGGACTAGATCGTCGACAGCGCGTGCTCGAGGTCGGCGAGGATGTCGACGGTTTCTTCGAGTCCGACCGAGAGACGGATGAGACCCGAGGTGACACCAGTGGCTTCCTGCTCATCTGGGGTCAAGCTTGCGTGGGTTGACGTCGCCGGATGGCAGAGCAAGGTCTCAGGGCCACCGAGTGAGGTTGCGACTCGGCACACTCGGACCGCATCGAGCACGGTTGCTGCGTTGTCTCGCAAGCCGACGTCGAACGACATCATCGTGCCGTACTGCAGGAGTTGTGCCGACGCGATCGCATGCTGCGGGTGCTCCGACAGTCCGGGGTAGTGCGTGGTGGTGACGGCAGGGTGGTCGGCGAGCATCACCGCGATCGACCGAGCCGAATCGTTCTGCTGGCGTGTGCGGACGGCAAGCGTGCGCACGCCGCGGAGGGCGTTGAGGGCGTCGAACGGTGACGGGGTTGCGCCGTGCAGAACGGCATAGCTCCAGATCTCGTCGAGCAGATCCTCGTCACCGGAGATGACACCGAGCGTCGCGTCGTTGTGCCCAGCGATGCCCTTGGTGGCTGAGTGCAACGAGACGTCGACGCCGTGGTCGAGCGGCCGTTGGCCGAGCGGCGTGGCGAATGTCGAGTCGACCACGGTGAACGGTCCTTTGATGCTGCCGAGTTCGTCGAGGTCGGCGAGTTCGAGTCGCGGGTTCGATGGTGTCTCTGCGAGCACCACCATCGTGCGGCCAGGCTCGACTGCGGCGGCAAACGCTCCGGGCTCGTTGACGTCGACGAACGTGGTGTCGATGCCGAGTCGAGCGCACGGGCCCTGCAGAAATGCCAAGGTCCCGGCATAGAGCTGGCGCTGCGCAACGATGTGACTGCCCGTCGAGCAGAGAGCCAGCACCGTCGACGCGATGGCGCCCATCCCCGACGCAAACGCGAGCGCACGTTCCGCGCCTTCCAGCTCGGCGATCACGTCCTCGAACGACGTGACCGTCGGGTTCGCGTACCGGCTGTAGAACCCGTCGTGGCGGGCTGCGGTGGCGCGACGATGCGCATCGTCGAGTGATTCGGATTCCCATGTCGACGAGGCCCACAGGGCAGGCGCGAGCGACGGTGCGCTCGAAGCGCGCCCCGCAGTGATGGCACGTGTTGCCGGTGACGGCGTTGGTGCTTCAGACATCGAAGCAACATACCCGACTTGTTTGGTCAACTTTCACGACGTTCGGTGTTCGCGGGCCGAGCGATCGACAGACCGGCCTCCGGCGGCGTATCGTTTTCGCATGGTCGGTCGCCTGGATCGAGACGCTGTGGCACGCGTGCTTCACCGCGCCCAGACGATCGAGGACCGCGCTGGGTCAGACAGCGATCATGGCGTCGAGCCCGCAGCACTGATCGAAGCGGCCGAAGAGGTGGGCATCCATCCCAACGCGGTTCGTGACTCGCTGGCCATCGAGCGGTTGTCGATTCATCCAACACCTCCCGCTCGACTCGATCGCCTCGCGGGCCCCGACGAGATCGTCGTCGAGCGCGAGATCGCGATGACGGTTGGTGCCGCAGTGTCGGGTATCGAAGCGTGGCTCACCACTGCTCACCGCCTCAGGTGCGATCGTCGCAGCGTGTCGACGCTGCATTGTCGACGTCGCACCGACTCGTCGGCCCACGTCGGTAGAGCGGTGTCGGGAGTGCGTGGTGAGGGCCGACTGGGGGTGGTGTCGGAGTTGACGGTCGAGGCGGTTGCTCAGACCGTTGGTTCGACGCCGACACGTCCTCGCACGATCGTCCGGATCCGGGCGGACCGCTCGACACCGCGCCAGCTTCGCCTCGCCGGCGGTGGCATCATCGGGCTCACAGGGCTCGGTGCAGGTGCCGGTGCGTTCGTTGCCGGCAGCGCCGTTGGGGTGGTGCCCCTGGTGTCGGTGCCGCTCGTTGCCGGCGGACTGCTCGTCGCGCGTACCGGTAAAGGCCACGCAGCGCGTCTCGAGCTCGAACTCGAACGGCTGATTTCGGCCGTCGAGCGGGGTGAACTGCCGACCGGGCTGCTCGGCAAGGTCGCACGAAGCGCCCGCCGAGCAGCACAGTCAGTTCAGTCGTAGTCGATCAGAAGCGATCGAGGTTCATCACCTTGTCCCACGCCGAGACGAAGGCGTTGACGAAGCGCTCACTCGAGTCGCTCGAGCCATAGATCTCCGAGATCGCTCGCAACTGCGAGTTCGCTCCGAAGACGAGGTCGTTGCGCGTCGCTGTCCACTTGAGATCGCCGCTCGAGCGGTCGCGACCTTCGAACATGTCCTCGCCGTCGCCCACCGATGTCCACTCGGTGCCGAGATCGAGCAGGTTGACGAAGAAGTCGTTCGACAAGGTGCCGACGTTGTCGGTGAACACGCCGTGGCTGGAATCGTCGGCGTTTGCGCCGAGCACGCGCAGACCGCCGACGAGCGCGGTCATCTCCGGAGCGGAGAGCGTGAGCAGCTGTGCACGATCGACGAGCATCGCCTCGGCCGACACCGTGTGGCCCTTGCCGAGGAAGTTGCGGAAGCCGTCTGCGGTCGGCTCCAGCGGTGCAAACGCTTCGGCGTCGGTGATCTCGTCGGTCGCGTCGCCACGGCCGGAGGAGAACGGAACCGACACGTCGACGCCGCCGGCCTTGGCCGCTGCCTCGATGGCAGCGCAGCCGCCGAGCACGATGAGGTCGGCCATCGACACGGTGCCGCCGAAACTGGACTGGATGCCCTCGTACACGCCGAGTGCGCGACGCAGCTCGTCGGGATTGTTGACCTCCCAGTCGTTCTGCGGGGCGAGTCGGATACGGGCGCCGTTGGCGCCGCCACGCTTGTCGCTGTCGCGGTACGTCGATGCCGATGCCCACGCGGTGCGCACGAGCTCACCGGTGCTCAGGCCCGCGCCGAGAATCGAGGTCTTGAGCTCGGCCACTTCGGCGTCGCTGAGCTCGTTGCCGGCCGGGACGTTGTCCTGCCAGATGAGCTCCTCGGTCGGAGCTTCGGGACCGAGGTAGCGAACCTTCGGGCCCATGTCGCGGTGCAGCAACTTGAACCATGCGCGAGCGAATGCGTCGGCGAGTTGGTCGGGATTCTCGTAGAAGCGCTGCGAGATCTCGGCGTAGACCGGGTCGACCTTCATCGCCATGTCGGCGTCGGTCATCATCGGCTGGAACGCGAGTTCACCTGTCGCGGGGTCGGGCACCGTGTTGGCGAGTGCGTCGCCGACGGGCTTCCACTGCGATGCTCCGGCAGGGCTCGTCGTGAGCTCCCACTCGTTGTTGAGCAACACGTCGAGGTACGAGTTGTCCCACTGTGTCGGGGTGGGCGTCCACGCGCCTTCGATGCCGGACGTGATCGTGTCGGCGCCGACGCCGGAGGCGTGCGTGCTGATCCAGCCGAGGCCCATCTGCTGCATGGGAGCGGCTTCGGGCTCGGGGCCCACGAGGGCGTCGTCGCCCGCGCCGTGCGCCTTGCCGAAGGTGTGACCACCGACGGTGAGCGCAACGGTCTCCTCGTCGTTCATCGCCATCCGGCCGAACGTCTCACGGATGAG
>CALICC010000272.1 GCA_938049325.1 uncultured Ilumatobacter sp.
TCGAGCCCTCTGTGAGAATCGAACTCACGACACCAGCCTTACCATGGCTGTGCTCTACCGACTGAGCTAAGAGGGCGTCTCGATCACCTACCGAAGTAGCCGATCTTGCCGTTGCTGACCTATGTGATCCTCCGGCGTCGCGGGACCTGAAGACCAGGAACCGGGGCAACCTTCGGGACCGCATCAGCGTTGCGGCCAGCCCGAGAGTGTATCGGCCGCCGCCACACAACCACCGCGATGTTCTGCGTCATCGCGGGCCCCAGATGACGCAACATATGACGCTGCCGATGACGCAGCACCGACCCACTCGCGGGCACTACCGTCATGGCGCGATGAGCGACGTAGACGATTCGGGCGCGGAACCCACTTCCTCGGACGGGTCCCTTGCGATTCGCCTTGCCGTTCGGGCCGATGCCGCGTCGATGCGCGCGATTTACAACCACGAGGTCGAGCATCACACGACGACGCTCGACATGGTGCCGCGGTCAGTCGACGACCAGCGGGATTGGATCGCCGCACGCTCGGGCGCATTTTCGGCCATCGTCGCGGAGTGGACAGATCCAGACGCACCGTCAGGCGAAGTGGTGGGGTTCGCGTCGCTGTCGCCCTTTCGCGACCGGGCGGCGTACAGCCCGACCGTCGAGAACTCCGTGTACGTCTCGCGCAGTCATGCCGGGCGTGGCATCGGCCGAGCGTTGATGCACGACTTGGTCGAGCGAGCTCGTGACAGTGGCTTTCATTCGATCATCGCACGGATCGAGTCCAGCGGAGAGGCCTCGCTTGCGTTGCACCGCGCCTGCGGGTTCGAGCTGATCGGTGTCGAACGCGAAGTTGGACGGAAGCATCGGCGCTGGCTCGACATGACCGTGATGCAACTGATGCTCTGAGGCAACCTTCGGATGCCCAGCCCACCGCCCGTGCGAGGCGTGCGCACCACGCTCACGTCGGCGGACGATGTTCGATGCGGAAACTGAGTTCACCGGCGAACTGATCGTCGATGTCAACGTGAAGGTCGATCTGACCGGGGGCCAGGAAGGCGACCTGACTCAACGGGACGACGATCGGCACCTGGCGGCCTTCGCCGGGCTGGAGGCCGGGCGGCCGAGCCACCTCGTGCAGTGACACGTTGATCGTGGCGATGAGCGTGGCCGTGTCGGCCGCCTTGATCTTGATGATCATGCGGTGAGCTTCCGCCGCTTCGTGCGGCGGCATGTGGACCATCGCCGCGACATGGCAGCCGAAATTTCGTGGGAACGATGCGGTCACCAATCGCGTGAGCCCGCCCGACTGGACGAACAGCAGCCCCTCACGAACCTGAGCGAAGTCACACAGCAGCAGAGCGTCGAGGCGGGCGGTCATGCACCGCACAGCGTACGTTCCAGCGACGCGTCCGTGACCCGCGGCCCATCGACGAACGGCTCGACGGGCACACCGACAACGACCACATGAATCGCGGGTTGAGACTGCTGGTCGCTGCGCTACGATTTCTGGTGCCTCGTTCGACGGACATCTGTCGGTGCACCGGCCGGTGCATCAGCGTCCGACGGGCGGGGACCAAATGGGTCGGTGTCCGAGCGGCCAAAGGAAGCAGATTGTAACTCTGCCGGCGTATGCCTTCGTAGGTTCAAATCCTACTCGGCCCACAAGTATCGAGAGCTCGTCAGCGCAGGCTGGCGAGCTCTCGTCGTCTTCGGCGCTCCTCGGGGTCGAGCCCGAGGCGGTACCGTTTCGAGCATGGGAACTTTTGATGTGGTGTCCGAAGTCGACGAGCAAGAAGTGAAGAACGCGGTCGATCAGGCGCAGCGCGAAATCGCGAACCGATACGACTTCAAGAACACGAACTCGTCGATCGAACTGAACGACCTCACGATCACGATGCACACGGCGAGCAACGACCGCCTCGATGCACTGCGCACCGTGATGGAAGAGAAGTTGGTCAAGCGAGGCGTTTCGCTGCGCGGCGTCGAATACGGCGACGTTCAGGAAGCGACCCAGAACACCGTGCGCCAAGTCCTGACGATCACCGTGGGCATCTCGTCGGAGAAGGCGAAGCTGATCAACCGCACGATCAAGGAGAAAGGCCCCAAGGGGGTCACGAGCCAACTGCAGGGTGACTCGATCCGCGTCAACGGGAAGAAGCGCGACGCACTCCAGGAAGTCATCGCGATGCTGAAGGCCGAAGACATCGGCATTCCGTTGCAGTTCCAGAACTTCCGCGACTGACGGGTCCGACCCCGGACGCGGCAACGCCGGCCCCTGTTCAGGGCCGGCGTCGTCGAACGTGAACGTCGTCAGCGATCAGCTGCTGTAGTTGTACGAAGCTCGCAGCTCGGCGTCTTCGTAGACGTCGGAGTGGCTGAGCGACCAGTTGCCATCGTCCGTGCTGTAGTACTCACGGTCGTCCTCGATGTCTTCGTAGCTGGGTACCGGGATGACCTTGAGCAGCTCGACCGAATTGACCGCGATGTCGGTCTCGGGGCCGCTGCCCATCGTCCAATCGAGTCCGCCACGGGTGAACGCGTCACCGCTGAACTGGTTGACGCCGGGAGCCCAGTCCCAGCCGAGCAGTGTCCAACCGAGGTCGTCACCGATGGTCGCACGTGAGTCGAGCTCGGCGGCTGCCGCCGGGATCAGCGCCGGGAGCGCTCCTTCTCGCCAGTCGCTGGCCGACATCTCGATCAACACGACGTTCGGGACCTCCGACGAAGTGGCAGCCACGATTTCGTAGCGCGGCACCCCTTCTCGTGACCGGTCAGGCCGCAGCGTGATCGCACTCTGCGTCACTTCATCTCGACTCGACGACGACTCGGTGGATTCGAAGGTCATGTCGTAGGAACCGATGATCGCATCGGCGAAGGCCGTACGAACTTCCTCGATGGTCATCGTGGTCTCGGCGGTGAACGTGAACTGCTCATAGGCCGAGTAAGCCGGGGCGTCGGCGAACGTGTCGATGTCGTAGCCCACCGAGTACTCGATGGCGATGGCTTCGCCACCGGGGATCGGCAGTACCGAGATCCCCGACTCAGCCACGGCGTCGGCCGGGACTCGCGCCAGCTCCGGGCGCTCGACACCCGGGCCGGTTGCACCGATGTCGACGACTGCCAGAGCCTCGCCCGGACTTGCCGGCGTCGAGTCGGTCGCTGGCGGATCGGTCGCTGGCGGCTCCGTCACCGGCGGATCGGTTGCCGGCGGCTCCGTCACGGGCGGATCGGTTGCAACCGGCTCGGTGACGACCGGCTCGGTGACGGGTGTTGTCTCGGCGGGCACGGTGCCGGGTGCCGCTTCGGTCACCTCGGCGACCTCTGGCACATCGACCACACAGTCGAGGTCGTCGTCGAAGAGATCGCTCAGATCCTGCGCTGCATCCTCGCCGCCGTCTTCGGCCAGATCGGCGATGTCGCTGGTATCGGTGAGGTCGTCGATGCCGTCGATCTCTTCGAGGCGTTCCAGTTGGCGCTCGACGCCGTCGACGTCGCGGTCAGCCACGTCGTCGACGAGTCGCTGAGCGATCCGGCAGGTTTGTGCGTTGTCGGCACTCGCATCGCCGCCGTCGCTGCCGCCGCATGCTGCGAGGGTCATCGCGACCGCAACTGCGCCGGAAAGGATCTTGGTGTTCTTGCGTGTCTTGTTCATGATGTCGCTCCTCGACTCAAATGTCGTGTTGGTTGTCTTCGGTGTGAGCACCGCTGTTCTTGATGACCTCATCGTGACGATCGGGCGCAGGTTTGACGACGGGGAGCAGTCCCCGGGCTGCACCTGATCCCGGGTTCTCAGGTTTGCCTCAGGGACTCGGGCCAGACTGGGATGGTGCGAATCCTTGTGGTCGATGACGAAGTACGCCTCGCCGGATCGATTGCTCGCGGGCTGAGTGCGGAAGGATTCGAGACCGACGTCGTGCACGACGGTGTCGACGCGCTGTGGCAGGCACGCGAGGTCGACTACGCCGCGATCGTGCTCGACATCATGCTGCCCGGCAAGAACGGGTACGAAGTGTGCCGCGAACTTCGCAAGGAGGGGAATGCCACGCCGATTCTGATGCTGACGGCCAAGGACGGCGAGTACGACGAAGCCGAGGGACTCGACACGGGCGCTGACGACTACCTCCGCAAGCCTTTCTCCTACGTCGTGCTCGTGGCGCGCCTGCGCGCCCTCCTGCGCCGACAGACCGGAGCAGTCGGAGTCGACAACACCGTCACGGTCGGCGGATTCTCACTTGACCAAGGACAACTGCGCGTCACCTTCGACGACACCGCGGTTGAGCTGACGCCGCGAGAGTTCGCCGTCATCGAGATGTTGGCGCGCCGATCTCCTGACGTGGTCTCGAAGTCAGCGTTACTCGATTCGGTGTGGGGCATCGACTTCGACGGCGATCCGAACATCGTCGAGGTCTACGTGGGCTATCTCAGAAAGAAGCTCGGCAAGCATGCGATCCGCACAGTGCGCGGCGCCGGATACCAACTCGCGGTCGCGAAGTGAGCTTTCGATCGGTCCGCGCCCGCATCACGGTCGGCGTTGCACTGGTGGCCGCGACTGCGTTCGCACTCATTGCGGTGCTCGCCCCTGGCATCGTGGCCGACGTTCTCGAGTCCGACGTGATCGATACCGAGGCCGAGGCCGCGTACGAAACGCTGACGTTCTCGACCGCCTTCTCGCTCGACGCCGACGGGTTGCTCTTTGACGGCGACGAGTTGTTCTTCGACGCCGTCGACAGGTCGTTCCAGATCATCGAGCCAGACGGATCGATCACGGAGATCTTCGCGTCCGACATCGACCGCCAGGTCGACATCCTCGACGGCTTCGATCCCGCGTTCGGCGACCTGTTGGAGGACGTCCTGCGCGACTTCACACTCGATCTCGACGTCGCCAATGACGTCGCGGAGTCACAGATCGACCAACTCGAGCGCACCAATCAACTCGAGCGGTTGATCAACACCGCAGCTGGTCCGTTCGCGCTCCAGGTCGACGCCGGGGCGTATGCGATCGTCGAGCCCGATGGCCGATTCGAGGTGGTCACGACGGACTTCGTCGACCTCGACGTACCGATTTTCACACAGGTGAACTTCAACGAACTGCTGTTCTTCGACCTCGGCTTCATCGAGACCGATGGGCGACTGATCGACACCGGCAACAATGAACGCATCCTCCGGGCTGTTCCCGAGATCGATGATGTCGAGCTGCTCGTGACGGCAAATGCGGCGTCGATCGACAGAAGCGTCAGCCGGATCCGAACGAGCCTGTGGCTCGCTGCGCCACTCTTGACGGCCGCTGTTGCGGCGATCGGCTGGCTGCTCACCGGCCGTTCGTTGCGGCCTGTTCGGTCGATCACCGATCAGGCAGCGACGATCAGCGGCGGCTCGCTCGATGCACGAGTCCCGGTCCCGGACTCCCGCGACGAGATCGCCACACTCGCGGTCACCGTCAACGAGATGCTCGGGCGACTCGAACATGACGATCGCACCCGCCGCCAGTTCATCTCTGACGCGTCCCACGAGTTGCGCTCCCCGGTCGCCGTCATGCGCAACGAGGCAGAAGTCGCCCTGCACCATCCCGAACGAGCCGACGTCGGCGAACTCGCCACCGCGGTCGCCGACGAGTCGCGGCGCATGTCGACGATCATCGACGACCTCTTGGCCCTCGCTCGCCACGACGAGAAAGTCGCGTCCCCCACCGCCGAGGTCGATCTCGACGACATCGTGTTGGCTGAAGCAACGCGATCGCGGCGGGTCCCCGTCGAGACGCGGCATGTTTCGGCCGGGCGCATCCGCGGACGCCACGACGAGATGGCTCGGATGATCGGCCACCTGCTCGACAACGCAGCCCGGCACGCAACGTCGAAGGTCGCGGTGTCGTTGACCACAACCGATCGGCACGTCCAGCTCCGCGTCGACGACGACGGGCCCGGCGTGGACCGAGATCAGCGCACACGCATCTTCGAACGGTTCGCACGCCTCGACGAAGCGCGCACTCGCGACCACGGTGGCGCTGGCCTCGGGCTCGCCGTCGTGCAGAGCATCGCGCAGCGTTCGGGCGGGTCCGTCGACGTGAGCGACTCCGATCTCGGCGGGGCCCGTTTCACGGTGACGTTCCCCGGCTGACGAACCTCATTCGACGGGCCGCACTACGTTCTCAGTTTCATCTCAGGGAAGCCAACGACCATGGCGGCAACGTCGTCGGCCACACCCCCGAAGGCCGGCATCACGAAAGGGCACCAGATGAACCACCTTCCCTCCCCCGACGGCATCGCCGAACCGGATCCGACGACCGCACCAGTGCCACGTCGTCGACTCGCCCTGGCCGCAGCCCTCGCCACGACGCTGGGCATCGGCGGTGTCATCGCCGGCTCTCAACTGGCAGGCGCGACTGACGACGAGACGCCCACGACCACCGTTGCCCAGGACTCCACCGTCCCGACCACCGCTGCACCCGACGCTGACACGCCCTCCACCGACGACGTCCCGACCCACGACGACACGGCCGAGCACGACTCAGACGACGCTGAACAGCACGATCACTCCGACGACGACTTCGATGCCGCATTCGACGAGTTCGATGCGTGCTTGGCCGAACAACTGCCCGACATCTTCGGCGAGGACTCGGACTTCGGTAACGGCACCGGTTCGGTGACGCTCGTCGTCGAAGGCCCTGACGGCGAACCCGAGTGGACCGTGCTGGAGATCGGCGACGGCGACGGATCGATCGTCATCGAGCAGACGGACGGCGAGATCGAGCTCTCCACCGACGGCGATGTCGACGTGATCGACATGGCCGACATCGACGAGCAGACCGAAGCGTTGGAGGCTGCTCACGAAGCGTGCGCCGACCTGCTCCCCGACCTCTCGAACTTCGACGACCTGGGCGACTTCGTTGACTTCGACGACTTCGACTTCGGCGACTTCGAGGACATCGACCTCGACGACCTTGCCGACCTCAAGGAGCGCGACTTCGAGGACTTCGACTTCGGTGACTTCGGCGAGTTCGACCTGGGCGATCTCAACCTCGAGGACCTGGATCTCAGCGACTTCGACCTGAGCGATCTCAACCTGGGCGACATCATGATGAACGTCGCCGACGATGACGGCCCCGAAGAGTCACACACCGAGAGCGACGAGGACTGAGCTCAGCGCTTGCGGGCGAGCACCACGGCGAAGTCATCGGACGGGTCGGCAAACACGTGCCGCCCCGTCGCGTCTTGCTCGCCGAAACCGGCTTCCTCCAACTCGCTCAGGATGCTGGAGGGGGTGAACTTCGAAGAGATCTCGACGCGAATCTCCTCACCTGCCGCCATGTCGACATCGAGATCAAGCGCGTCGAGCCGCGCCGTCATCGGCTCGCAGGCTCGCAGGCGCATGTCGATTCGTTCTTGTCGGCCGTCCCAGAACGGCACGTATTCGAAGTTGCCGACATCGATGTCACCGTCATAGGTGGCATTGATGTGGACGAGCGCATTGCGGATGAACGCTTCGGTGATGCCCTGATCGTCGTCGTACGCGGCGATCAGGCGGTCGATCGGCTTGAGTTGGTCGATTCCCAACAGCACCCAGTCGCCCGGTGCGAGCACGTCGGCGAGCGCACCGAGGAATGCGCGTCGTTCCTCCACGTAGAAGTTGCCGATCGTCCCACCCAAGAACAGCACCAGCCGCGGGCCGTTGGACGGCACCTCGGTGAGGCGATGCAAGTGGCGGGTGAAATCGCCGACGACCGGGTGGATCTCGATCGACGGGTGACGCTCGACCAACATGTCGGCGGCGTCGAGCAAGGTGGCCTCGCTCACGTCGAGCGGAACGAACCGCTCGATCAGCCCATGCGTGACGAATGCGTCGAGCATCGTCCGCGTCTTGTCACTCGTTCCGGAACCGAGCTCGACCACGGTCGTTGCCTCGGTGATCTCGGCGATCGCCGCCGAGTGTGACGCCAAGATCTGTCGTTCCGTTTCGGTCTGGTAGTACTCGGGAACCGACGTGATCTGTGAGAACAACTCACTGCCGCGGTCGTCGTACAGCCAGCGCGGCGGCAACGTTCGCGGGCGGCGCGTGAGCGCCTGACGCAGCTCGATTCCGACGCTGTCGAGCTCGGACGTGCGGTCGGTGGATGGGCGATGAGTGGCCATGGCGGGGCTTTCGGGGGTGGGTGAGCGGGATGAAGGAATCAGGAAGCGTCGACGGCGAGACGGAGCCCGCCGAGGTGCCAACGCGTGTGCGGATGGAAGAAGTTCCGATACGTCAGTCGTGCGTGACCGGGTGGGGTCAATGCGCCGCCGCCGCGCAACACCTGCTGGCCTGACATGAACTTGCCGTTGTATTCGCCGATCGCGCCGGCCGATGGCTGAAACCCGGGGAACGGCTCGTAGGCCGACGACGTCCACTCCCACGTGTCGCCGAAGAGTTGGCGGAGCCCACCATCGCTGCGGGTGCCGGCCGATGCCGGATGGAACGAAAACGTGTCGTTGCGCTCATCGAGGACGTTTGCCTCGGCGATCGCGCCGGGCGTTGCGCTCGCGGCGTGTTCCCACTCGAACTCGGTCGGCAATCGCGCTCCGGCCCACGTGGCGTACGCGTCCGCTTCGTAGTGAGAGATATGGCAGACCGGTTCGTGCGGGTCGACATCACGCAAACCGGTCAACGTATGGATCCACCAGTCGTCGATCGCGTCGGGGTTCCGGCGCCAGTACAGCGGTGCGGACCACTCTTCGCTCTGACATCGATACCAGCCGTCGGACTTCCACAGCTCAGGTCGGTGGTAGCCCCCATCGGTGATGAAGTCGATCCACTCACCGGCGGTGACGAGGCGATCGGCAAGCGCGAAGTCGTAGAGGCGCACTTCGTGGCGCGGGCCCTCGTGGTCGAACGAGAACCCGTTGCTACCCGCCACGCCGGCGTCGGTCGCGCCGATCTCGACGATTCCACCCGCAACATCGATGAACGACAGCGGTCCGATGTCGGGCGCCGCTGACACCGCTCGGTCGGCGTACGCCGGGCCGATCGCCGGGTTCATCGACAAGACGTGTTTGATGTCGATCAGCAAGAGCTCTTGGTGCTGTTCTTCGTGATGTGTTCCCAACTCGACGATTGCGAGCTGCTCGTCGGTCATGCCTCGGCTGAACTGTTCGGCGATCGCTTCGTCGACGGCACGCCGGTAATCGCCCACTTCAGCTGCCGACGGTCGGGTCACCAGACCGCGACTCGGGCGCGGATGACGCGCGCCGACCGCGTCGTAGTAGCTGTTGTAGAGAAACCGCTGCTCGGGTCGATTCCACGAGGTGGAGCCCGAACCGTCCGCGCCGAGCACGAACTCGGCAAAGAACCACGTCGTGTGCGCCCGATGCCACTTGGTCGGGCTGACGTCGTCCATCGATTGGACCATTTGGTCCTCGGGCGACAGCGGTTCGGCGAGTCGTTCGGTTCGAGCTCGAACGTCCAGAAATCGTTGCGCCAGAAGGTCGGGATCGAGGCCGCCATCGATCGTCGTGGACATGGGTTGAGAAGCCATCCCTCAATACAACACGCTGCTGCGCCGAAGTGTTCCGCAACAGCGGGTGAACTCTTGCGATGGGTGACCCCGGCCAGGCGCGAATCGGCAGCGATGGGTACGGTCAGGAGATGCACATAGGCCTCGCCATTTTCCCCACCGATCAGACGATGCAGCCCGTCGAACTGGCCCGCGAGGCCGAGGCGAGAGGCTTCGAGTCGCTCTGGTTCACGGAGCATTCCCACATCCCGACATCGCGCGACACCCCGTGGGGTGGGGTCAAAGACGCTCCCCCACTGCCCGAGTTCTACGCCCGAACGCACGATCCGTTCGTCGCACTGGGCGCCTGCGCTGGCGCGACGACCACGATCAAGCTCGCAACGGGGATCTGCCTTGTGGCGCAACGCGACCCGATCCAGACAGCGAAAGAGGTCGCCAGCCTCGACCGCATCTCGGACGGCCGCTTCCTGTTCGGCATCGGATACGGCTGGAACAAAGAGGAGATGGCGCATCACGGCACCGCGTACGGCGACCGCCGAGCAATCTTGCGCGAGAACATGCTCGCAATGAAGGAACTGTGGACGAAGGATGAGGCGTCGTTTGCCGGCGAGCACGTGCAGTTCACTTCCAGCTGGTCGTGGCCCAAGCCGAGCCAAGCCGGAGGCCCACCGGTCATCTTGGGTGGCAGTGCCGGCCCGAAGACCGCCGCCCACATCGCCGAGTTCTGCGACGGCTGGATGCCGCTTGGTGGCCGCCACCCACTCGAGAACTGGAAGCTCGTCGTCGAAGCGTGCGCCGCGATCGGCCGCGACCCGGAGACGATCGAGCGCGGCATGTTCTTCGCGCCACCCGATGAGGCCAAGCTCACCGAGCTCGCAGCTGCGGGATTCTCGCGTGCGGTGATCGGATTGCCGCAGGGCCCTCGCGATGAGGTGCTGGCCGCGCTCGACGACTGGGCACCCCTCGTGTCCACCCTTGCCACGAGCTGAGCGCGTTCGTCCGGAACGCATCAAGCGACCTGAGACGGCTGGCACCGCGACGGTGCGCCACGACGTGGCCTAGCCTGGAACCGCTTCGAAACCACGGGGCACGAAACGGGGCAAACGCTCCAAAGGGATCGAAGCCATGACTGACCACACGAACAACCCCGACACGCCCATGCCCGAGCACGAGTCGGTCGACTTGGGCGCGCTGCCCGCTCCTGCCGCGACCGAGATCGTCGTCACCGAGCTCACCGAGCCAGCACCGGTCGCCGACGTCGTCGCGATGGACAGCGCGGACGACAGCACCACTGACCGCACCGACGACAGCACCACGGAGATCCAGCAACCGCAGATCGCCACAGCGCTCGCCGAAGCCCTCGATCAAGACGACGACGACAGCGGCGCCCCGACCGGCGGCGACGCCGCAGTAGCCGACGAGGAAGAGCAAGACGACGACGAAGAGCAAGACGATGACGGTGTGATTCGCTTTGCCGACCTCGGGCTGTCCGACGAACTGCTCACCTCCCTCACCAAGCTCGGCTACGACACGCCGACGCCGATCCAGGCCGAATCGATTCCTCCGCTGCTCGATGGTTTCGATCTGCTCGGCCAAGCTGCGACGGGCACCGGCAAGACCGCGGCGTTCGCGCTGCCGATGCTCGATCGTGTGTCGGGGCGCAAGCGCTCCAAGCTGCCGTTCGGTCTCGTGCTCGTGCCGACCCGCGAACTCGCCAACCAGGTCGCCGAAGCAATGAAGGAGTACGGCGCGAAGGGCGGGGTACGCATGGCAGCGCTCTTC
This sequence comes from uncultured Ilumatobacter sp., assembly GCA_938049325.1. GTDB lineage: Bacteria > Actinomycetota > Acidimicrobiia > Acidimicrobiales > Ilumatobacteraceae > Ilumatobacter_A. The sequence goes on from CALICC010000272.1 coordinate 11,248, forward strand.
GGTGGCACCAACATCGGGCCGCAGTTCAGCTTGCTTAACGCCGGCGTCGACATCGTGATCGGTACCCCCGGACGCGTCCTCGACCATCTCAAGCGCGGTTCGCTCGACCTGTCGGGTTGCGGCATGGTCGTGCTCGACGAGGCCGACGAGATGCTCGACATGGGTTTTGCCGAAGACCTCGAGGCCATTCTCGACGCCGCCCCACCGGAGCGTCAGACCGTGCTGTTCTCCGCCACCATGCCGAACCGCATCGACTCGATCGCGAACCGGCAGTTGAGTGATCCGGTTCGCATCAGCATCAAGCGCGCCACCGACACCGCCGGCACCATCCCGAAGGTCACCCAACGGGCGTTCCTCAGCCACCGCTCACATCGCGCTGCTGCACTCGGCCGCATCCTCGACATGGAGAGCCCCGAAGCAGCAATCGTCTTCTGCCGCACCCGTGGTGACGTCGACGAACTCGTCGACGTGATGAACGGTCGCGGCTACCGAGCCGAGGCACTGCACGGCGGCATGAGCCAAGATCAGCGCGACCGAGCGATGGGACGACTCAAGAGCGGGGTGGCCACACTGCTCATCGCCACCGACGTCGCGGCGCGCGGCATCGACGTCGATCACCTCAGCCACGTGGTCAACTTCGACATCCCGCAGACCACCGAGGCCTACACACACCGCATCGGCCGCGTGGGCCGCGCCGGACGCGAAGGCATCGCCATCACACTCGGCGGACCGAAAGATCAGCGCCGAATCAACAACATCGCGAAGTTCACCGGTCAGCACATCGCGATTGAGAAGGTCCCGACGGTCAACGACCTCACGGCACAGCGCATGAAGAAGACCGGCGCCGAGGTCGCCGCCAAGATCGGCGAAACGGCATCAGCCGATCTCTACCGCTCGATCGTCGAGGAGCTCACGGCCGACAACGACCCGATCGACGTCGCCATCGCCGCGGTCCGCCTCGCCCACGAAACGTCCGGCCGCACGACGAAGGAAGAAGAGATTCCCGACGTCAACGCTCGCCCGGAGCGCGGCAACAACCGCGACCGGAACGATCGCAAGCCGCACCGCGGACAACGCGACGACCGAGGCGGTCGACACGATCGCGGCGGCAACGAGAACCGGGCGGTCCGCAACGCCGATGGGTCGCACCACGTCGAGGCCGGCTTCGTCAGCCTGCAGTTCAACCTCGGTCGGTCGGCCGGCGTCCGGCCCGGCGACCTCGTCGGTGCCATCGCCAACGAGGCGAACATGCGCGGCAGCGAGATCGGCGCCATCAAGATCAACGACAAGTCGGCGTTCGTGCAGGTCCCGGAAGGTGCGGCGAACAAGGTGCTGCGCAGCCTCGACGGCACGAAGATCCGCAACAAGCCCGTGCGGGTCCGCCGCGCCAACAACTGACGCACCACTGCGGCGATTCACCGCCGCGTCCACGTCCGACAACCAACGACGTCGATGGCATGATCGCGGCCATGAACGGACAGTGCTTGTGCGGTGGAGTGACCTGGTCGACGAGTGCAGGGCTGCGCGACGTGTGGGAGTGCCACTGTCGGCGCTGCACGCGCGTGACCGGCAACTACATGGCAGCAACGGCAGCACCGACCGATCAGCTCGAGATCGCCGGTGACTCGCTCGCGTGGTTCGCGCCAGACGACGATCGGAACGTGGCGTATGGCTTCTGCAACCGATGCGGCTCGTCGCTGTTCTTTCGGTCCGGAACCGTCGATGGAACCAACGAGATCACGTCGATCTGCGCGGGTTCGATCGTCGGCCCGAGCGGTCTGCGCACGAGTGCGATCTGGTTCACCGACGACGCAGCCGACCACGTTCGAATCGACGAGTCGATCCCGACCTTCGCGACGCAGCCCGAGCTTTGACGGCCCCATGCCAGCGACGTCGACCTCGCGTTCTGATCGGCTCGCCCGATTCGGAGGTGTCGATCGCGAGTGCCCTGATCGTTCGGAGGTGACCGCTGAAATGGGCGCGGGCTGAACCGAGTGTATGCTGATCTGCATGCAGAGCACGAGCGTTCGAATCGACATTTCGACACACGACGAGTTGAAGCGACTCGCTGCAGAGTTCGACACCACCGTCGGCAACACAGTGACGCTCGCGGTCCAAGCTCTTCGTCAGGACCGCATCGGACGTCAACTCAGTTCCGAACTCACCCGCGAGGAAACCGCTTGGCTCGATGCTGATCTCGGGTGACGTCGTCGAGCTTGACCTCGGGCAACCTGCGGGACGTGAGGCAGGGTTTCGCCACCCAGCGGTTGTCGTTACCGCCCAGCGGATCCTCAACGCCAGTCCAACGATCCTGCAGGTTGTTCCGCTGACCAGCACTGTCCGTCAGTTCCATTCCGAGATTGTGATCGATCCGGATTCCGACAATGGCCTCACGGTGCCGTCCGCTGCTCAGTGCCAACATCTCCGAGCCGTGTCACCTCAGAGAATTGCGTCGACTCGCGGCAACGTCGGGCCCCTCGCCCTCGCCCAGATTCGCGAGACGATCGCCGTCATCATCGACATCGCCTGACGTCACGCCGGAGACCCGTCGACTCGGCGTCCGGTTCGCACGATCGTGCCCGGACGTCCGGAACGTGCCGCACCTTCTCGGTTCAGTCGAACGCGTGAGAAGTTTGCGGTGCTGGGACGCAAGATTCTCACGCGTTCGAGGTTTTGGCGGCCTGCGACCGATCGGCGGTCCGACGCCTGACGGCGACCCGCTCGCGCTGCAACGGGTACGGTCGCTGCATGGACAACGCAACGGTGCAACGGGCCGAATGGACGACGGTGATCGAAGGCATCGACTTCGGTGAGGGGCCGCGCTGGCACGACGGCCGTCTGTGGTTCAGCGACTTCTACCAGCAGACCATCTCGTCGGTCGAGATCCACCCCGACGGTTCGGGCACCCGCCACATCGAGCTCGAGTACGACGGTCGACCCTCGGGACTCGGATGGCTGCCGGACGGTCGGTTGCTGTTCGTCTCGATGCTCGATCGCAAGGTGATGCGCCAGGAGACCGACGGCTCGGTCGTCGAGCATGCCGACCTGAGTGACATCGCTGGCGGCAACGTGAACGACATGGTCGTGTCGTCGAACGGCGTGGCGTATGTCGGCAACTTCGGATTCGATCTCGACGCCGGCGACGATGTGGCAGGCACGTATCTCGCCATCGTGCGACCCGACGGTTCGGTCGTGGCCGACACGCGCGAATTGCTGTTCCCGAACGGCGCGGTACTCACACCGAGCGAGAGCACCCTGATGGTCGGCGAGACCTTCGGCGGCCAGTACACCGCGTTCACGATCGACGACAACGGCCTGCTCACCGAGCCGCGGATCTGGGCGACGGTGCCGGGCACCGCACCCGACGGCTGCACGCTCGATGACGACGGCGGCATCTGGTATAGCGACGCGGTCGGCAAGCAGGTCGTGCGCGTCGTGGCATCAGGTCACATCGATGATCCGATGACGATCCGCATGAGCACGCCCGACAACACGTACGCCTGCATGCTGGGCGGCGACGATGGCAAGACGCTCTTCGTGCTGACCTGCGCAAGCGCGAGCCCCGACGAGTGCCGGGGTACCGCCACCGGCACGATCATCTCGACGCGGGTCGAATCACCTCACGCCGGTCGACCCTGATCTCGATTGGTCAAGCGCCGCTCAGAGCACCCGCTGGCCATACATCTCACCGAGCGGATCGGCGATCAGTTCGAGCCGCTCGCCGTCGGGTCCGGCGAAGTACAGCGACGTGCCGCCCATCTCCATCGTCTCCACGCCCGCTGCGGCCAGCTTGTCCTTGAGTCGGTCCCAGTTCTCCCGCGTCACCGAGATCGCAAGGTGATGATGCCCACCGAGCACTTCGCGGTACGGCTCGAGTCCGAGCTTCGGGAAGTCGAAGAACGCGAGCGCGTTGCCGTTGCCGATGTCGAAGAAGAAGTGTGTGGACCCCGTGTAGTCCCGGTTCTCGAACAACTCGGTCAAGGGGAACTCGAGCAGGTCTTGGTAGAAGTGGATGGTGCGTTCGACATCAGATGAGAGCAGCGCGTGATGATGTTGACCGCGAGCCGACGACTTCGGACGTCGATCGGCCGGCACCAGGTGACGTTCACGCAGGCGGTCCCATTCGTCGCTGCGGTCTCGTTCGCCGTTCGCCGATTCTGTTGCCATCGCAACATTCTCCCACATCGCGGCCTCGTCCAGTGATGACGAGTCGAATCGCAGGACTCCCGATGTACGACTGGCCCGAGGTCCAGTCCGATGTCGACGAACTCTGGCGCCACATCAACCGAGCCGCCACCGCGCAGGGCGTGGACACGCCGGGCGAACTCGTCCGGCCGGCAGAGCTGGTCACGCTGTGGCGCGATCCGAAGATGATCCTCGGCCAGGTCTGCTCACTCAATCCGGTCCGTGACGGTCTCGGCGAAACCGAGGTGATCGGCACGATCGCATACGAACCGCCGCCCGGGCTCCCGCCGATGGACGCTGGGACCTACGCGTCGGTGATCGTGTGCCGCGCTGACGACGAGCGCCGACCGGCCGACCCATTCGGCCTGGGCGTCGGCCGAGCATCCGATGCCATCGAGGCGTTTCGCGGGGCGAGCGTCGCAGCGAATGGCACCGATTCGCAGTCCGGATATTGGAGCCTCGGACACTTCGTGCGCGAGATCGACGACACCACACCCGTGTTTGGTGCCGTGCGCTTCACCGGCGCACACCGGACGTCGGTGACCGATGTAGCGGCCGGGCGCTGTGACATCGCCGCGATCGACCTGCACTCGTGGCGTCTCGCGTGTGAGTACGAGTCGGCGGCTGCGAGCCAGCTGGCGATCGTCGGCGTCACCGACCCGACACCCGGGGTCGTGTGCGTCGTGTCGTGGGAGTTGGCGCAGCACCGGGCGGCTCTCGACGCCGCGCTCAACGAAGCGGTGTCTGACTTCGTCACCACGGACTCAGCGAAGCGCCTGCACATCGTCGGGTATTCGTCGCGACACCTCGACGAGTTCGACGTGGTTGCCGATCGCGTCGAGGACGCTGCACGGCGACGCTGGCACGAGTAAACGCCCGGGCGTCGCGGCCGACGCGAGCTCAGCTGGTCGCGCCGTCGAGGTGTGAGATGAGCGCGTCGAGCGCGAGCCGGTAGCTCGTGCGCCCGAATCCGCCGACGACGCCCAGGCACACGGCGCTCAGCATCGACGTATGACGAAACTCTTCGCGAGCGTGAACGTTCGACAGATGTGTTTCGACAACGGGCAGCTCGACCGCCGAGATCGCGTCTCGCAACGCAATCGACGTGTGGGTGTACGCGCCCGGGTTGAAGACCACCCCGGCGACCTCACCACGTGCAGCATGCAGCGCATCGACGAGTTCGCCTTCGACATTGGACTGCACCGCTCGGAGTTCGTAACCCCGTTCGGCGGCCAACGACCGCAGTTCGGCCACGATGTCATCGAGCGTGTCGGCCCCATACACGTCGGGTTCGCGTGTTCCCAACAGGTTCAGGTTGGGTCCGTTGAGGACGAGGAGTTCACGCGCCATACGTCGAGCGTAGGCGCAACCGCACCAGCCAACAGGGAGTGTTCAGTCGCCTCGAGTCACAGCGAGTGCTGCGACATGAACGCCCAGCCGTCGACGGTCGCATCGACGTCGGTGGCGGTACCGCTGCCCGGATACGCCCAGGGCGAATTCGGCCACGTATGACCACTTCCGGGGAGTTCGTAGAACGTCCTCGGGACGTCGTCGACGCAGCCTGTGTAGTCGTAGCGGATGACCTCCGCCGTCTCCTCCGTGCGAGTCGGGTCGAGGTCGCAGCCGGCGTCGGCCGCGAACTCGGCGAACTCGTCGGGCACGACCTGATCGAAGAAGCCCGGAGCGTCGAACACGGTAGCGAGCAGTGTGTCACCGCCCGCGAACGGGACCACCTCATCGTCGGTGCCGTGGAACGCCATGTACGGCACTGCGCGCTCGGGATCGCAGGTCTCGGAATGGCTCGTGCCGGCCACCGACACCGCAGCGGCGATGCGCATCGAGCGGTGACACACCAACTCGGAGGTGAACCATCCGCCGTTCGACATGCCGGTCGAGTAGATCCGTGCCGGATCGGCACACCAGTCCGCCACGAGGGTGTCGATCAGCGCGTCGACGAACGCAAGGTCGTCGTGGTCGGGCCGGTCGATCTGGGCCAGCTCCCAGGAGAGGTATGCGGTGCCGGCGACGGGCACTGCGGTCACGTGCACGACCGCGAATCCTTCCTGCTCAGCGACGGTTTCGTAGCCGGAGTAGGCCGCTTGTTCCGCACCGTTCGACCCCAGGCCGTGCCAACTCAGCACGGTCGGCACGGGGTCGGCGATCACGGTCTCGGGCATGAAGATCCGCACGGTGCGCACCGCGCCGCCCGCCGCGAGTTCGAATTCGGCAACGCCCGGCTCGATCGACGTACACGACTCGATCACGCTGGCCGGACCGTTGATCACGAACGGACTGTCCTCGGGGTCCACCACCGATCCGCTGACCGGAATCTCGACCGGTTCGGGTGGCTCAGGTCGCGATATCTCGGAGTCGGATCGTGTCGAGTCGGCGGTGACCACCGGTACCGCATCGCCCGACGACAACGGATCGGAGGCTGTCGTCTCAGCGTCACTGGCCGAACAGGCACAGAAGATGACAGCGACAATCAGAGCCCACCGAGCGTTCATCGGGCGATCCTCGCAGACGCCCGCAACCGATGTGCTCAGATCAACGTGGCGAGCGCAACCGCGGCAGCTGCCGCAGCACAGACGCCAGCGGTCAGCATGGCGACGAACTTGCCGGAGACCGGCCGACGAGCAGCACCGCCAGTGGCGGTGTGCGCTGACTGGTCGGTGTCGAGCAACACGAGGTCAGCCGCGGTGGGAGGCGCGAAACCGCCCGCGGCCGGTGCTACCAGCGGCTTCGAGGGAATCGAGGGGCGTCCGGCCGAGCGAACCGGTGCGGCCGGAGCGTGCACGCGAGCCAAGGCGACCAGATCGGGAAGCGCGAGTGTGTGGAGCGGTTCGACGGTGGAAATCGGGACGGCGTTCGGTGCGGGCGGAGCCAGTGCCAACGCCGCGGGTGGTGCCATGTTGACGCGCAGTGCGGCATCGGGTGCCGCCCAGACCGGTGCGGCTTTCGTCGGACGCAGTGCGGGTGCGGTGAGCGGCGCCAGTGGATCGCTGTACACGGCTGCCGGGTCGGGGGCTGCCCACACGGTGCTTCGGCGGTCGAGCGCCGATGCGCCGATCTCGCGCGCAGGAGCAACGAATCGACTCCTCACTGGAAGGTGCATCGTCGGCGTGCTCATCAGGGCGTCATTGTTCCAGAAACATCACGTTGGGTGGGGGATCCCTCACCATGGACGGCGCCGGCGGTTCTGAGAGTGACATCGATAGCGACCGTGAGCGTGTCAGGCCCCGGGTCGTAGATTCAGCGCCAGTGAGCAACCCCCTTCCACTCTCAGCGGACTCGACGGCTTCGGAACACACCGCTCTGAAGGCCGACACCGTGGTCGTCGGCGCAGGCATCGCCGGACTCAGCGTGGCGCGTGCGCTCGCCGCCCCCGACCACTCGGTGGTCGTCGTCGAGAGCACCGGTCGCGTCGGCGGGCGACTCCGCTCGATCCGCGACGACATCGACGGTCGAGGCCTCGACCTCGGCGCCACATGGTGCTGGCCAGGCGAGCTGCGAGTGACTTCCTTGGTGCACGAACTCGGTATCGCGCTCCATGACCAACACATCGCCGGCGACGCGATGTACGACGGCCCCGACGGCGCCGTGAGGCTCGACGGGAACCCGATCGACGTTCCCGCCTATCGATTCACTCAGGGCGCTGACACCTTGACCGACCGCCTGGCCGCCGATCTCGCGCGACGCGACGGCGCCTCGATCTTCTTGCACACCCGCGCCGCGTCGATCGCGGACGATCCCGAGTCTCGCCGGATGATCGTCCGCTGCAGCCAGAAGACGAACGACGCACCCACGACACTCGACGTGTCGGCTCGGCACGTGGTGATCGCACTCCCGCCTGCGATCGCCGCGCGAACGATCGACATCGATCTCCCCCGCGACGTCGCCGAGCTCGCCGCGTCGACACCGGTGTGGATGGGAGCGACGACGAAAGTGGTCGTCCGATACCACGACGCGTTCTGGCGCCGCGACGGCCTCTCCGGATCAGGTGTGAGCCATCGCGGCCCGCTTCGCGAGGTGCACGACCTCAGCGGGCCCGATGGCCAACCTGCTGCGCTCTTCGGATTCGGGTCCTCGGTCGATCGCCCGGTCACCGAGAACGACGTGGTCACACAACTCACGCGTCTGTTCGGGCCGTCGGCCACTCAGCCTGCCGCCGTACACATCGCCGACTGGCAGTCGACGCTCCCCGAGGCCAATCGCCTCCACGACTACGGGACCTACGGTCATCGGCTGTTCCAGCAGCCGACCTGTGACGGTCGCGTGCACTGGGTCTCGACCGAGACGAGCACCGATCAGCCCGGGCACATCGAAGGCGCCTTGGCCGCAGCCGAACGCGCCGTGACCGCGATTCGCGGCGGTTGACCCAATCTCGTCGCCGGAAAACTCAACCGCGCGTGGCCAACACCGCACCCTCGGTGATGCGTGACGGGCGACACATCGCCACCGGCTACGTTCGCCGAAGATGGAGATCGAGCACCGACTCCCCTACATCCCGGCCCTTGACGGCATCCGCGCGACTGCGGTCATCGTCGTCGTGCTCTTCCATGCCGAACTCGGGGTCGTCCCCGGCGGATTCCTCGGCGTGTCGATGTTCTTCACGCTGTCGGGCTTCCTGATCACGTCGCTCCTCCTCCACGAACAAGCTGCGACCGGACGAGTGTCGCTCGCCGCGTTCTTTCAGCGACGGGCCAAGCGGTTGCTCCCCGCTGCATGGGTGTGCGTGGGACTCGTGCTGCTGGCGACCCCATGGTGGACGTCCGGACAGCGCGACCAGCTGACCGGCGACGCGCTCGCCGCCCTCGGTCACGTCGCGAACTGGCGCGCGGCGTTCTCGTCGGTGTCGTATCAGGAGCTCTTCGCCACGTCGCCCAGCCCGCTCGCCCACTTCTGGTCACTGGCGATCGAGGAGCAGTTCTACGTGCTGCTTCCGGTCGCCGCCGCGATCGCATTGCGCCGGGGGCGCCGAACGTTCGGCGCCGTGATCGGGGTCATGCTCATCATGTCGGTCGCCGCAGGGCTCACCACCACGAGCTTCGACCTCGCGTACAACGCGACCCACGTCCGCGCCGTCGAACTCCTCATGGGTGCGGCTCTCGCCCTCGTCTTCGCGCGCTGGCGAGGCACCGAACGATTCGATCACCAACGAGCGCACCGGCAGACGCATCGGCGAGCGGCCCAGCTGTGCGCTGCGGGCGGTCTCGTCGGACTGTTCGCGCTCATTGCCACCGTCGATCTCAATTCCCCACGGCTGTTCACGGGTGGCCTCTTCGGCGTCGCAGCGTTGACTGCCGCACTCATTGCCGGCGTCCACCACTCGGGTCCGATCACTCGGATGCTGTCGGCGTGGCCACTCGTCGCCATCGGCAAGGCGAGC
>CALICC010000273.1 GCA_938049325.1 uncultured Ilumatobacter sp.
TACAGATAGTCGTCCTGGCCGGCGCCCCGCAGGACCGCGGGCTTCATCGGATCCATCGTCGCAAGTGTGACATCGTCGGCATCGATCGCATCGATACCGGCTGCGAGGTAGTCGGGGTTGAACGCCACGGTCATCTCGGCGCCGTCGTAGCTCGCGTCGATTTCCTCCGCAGCGTTACCAACGTCCTGGGTGATCGCGGTGAGTTGCACCGTGCCGCCGCCCAACGTGAGCCGCACAGGCGTCGAATCTTGCGCCAGGATCTTCACGCGACGAATCGCTTCGACCATGGAGGCCTTGCTGACGGTGAGCAGGTTCGGGTAGCTCGACGGCAACAGGTTGCGATAGTTGGGGAACTCGCCTTCGATCAAGCGCGTGCTGAGCCGGGTGGTGCCGGCTTCGAACGTTGCTTCGCGTTCGCCGAAGCGGACGGTGAGTTCTTCGACGTCGCCCATCAGACGTTGCAGTTCGGTGAGCGCACGGCCTGGGATGAGCACTTTCTGGCCCGAACCGAGCACCGACGAGTCGGGAAGGTCACGCACGGCGAGTCGGTATGAGTCGGTGGCGACCATACGAACGCCGTCTTCTTCGGAGGCGAGAAGCACACCGGTCAATACCGCACGGGCGTCGTCGGTAGATGCAGCACGCACGACCTGGCGTAGTGCGTCAGCCATCGTCTCGGCCGGCAAGGTGACGGCTTCACCGGTCGGTTCGGCCTGCGCCGGGTAGTCGTCGAGCGACAGCGGTCGCACCGAGAACTGGGAGCGACCGGCACTGATCGACATTTCTCCGTCGGCGCCGTCAGCCAGTTCGATCTCGACCGCACCGGCAGGCAGTGCCTTGACGATGTCTCCGACGAGACGCGCCGGGACCACGGCAGCCCCATCGCGGTCGCCGCCGACTTCGATGGTCAGCCGGATGGCCAACTCGAGGTCGGTACCCGTCACGGTGAGCGTGTCACCTTTGACTTCGATTCGAACTCCGGAGAGCACCGGCAGCGTGCCGGTTCGGTTGGTTGCTGCACGCCCTGCTGAGTTCAGGGCATCAGCGAGTACGTCACGTTCGCAACGGAACTTCACAGTCGGGTACTTCTCCTCATGAAGGGTTTTTCAAAAGACAATGTAAGTAGTAGGTGCTGTGGATTGGGGACAACACGCGTTCCGCCAGCGTACGGGGTGCGCGTCCATCCACATGGGATGGGAGGTAGTCCACAGGTCGCGACTGCCACCGATGTCATTCGGTGGATGACATCGCGTTGTCCCTGGTTCGCGACCGCGAAGTGCATGGTCGCGTCCACCGCGGTGTCCACCGCGCGGGTGTTCGCTTTCGCGACGCGACAACGAGAATGTGATCGGTCGACGAGCTTGACATCGCTTCGACAGGCCGCGCTGGAGGCCAACATCGATCAGGCCTTCAGCTGCTGCAACAGGTCGGTGACCTGGTCGTAGACCTGTTTGCGCTCTTTCATCAAGCGCTGGATCTTGTCGTTCGCGTGGATGACCGTGGTGTGGTCGCGTCCACCGAAGAGGCGTGCGATTGCCGGGTAGCTCAGGTCGGTGAGCTCGCGGAAGACGTACATGGCGATCTGTCGCGCCGTGACGAGCGGTCGCTGGCGGCTCTTGCCTTTGAGGGCCTCGACATCGAATTTGAGGATCGCCGCGATTTCGTCGAGTAGTTCTTCTGGGGTGCGCACTTTGGGTCGGCTCACGGTCAGGAGGTCGGCGAGCTGACGTTGGACCAAGTCGATGGTGATCGCCTGGCGACTAAGCGACGCGAATGCCATGACGCGCACGAGCGCGCCTTCGAGTTCGCGGATATTGGTCGAGATGTTCTGTGCGATGAACTCGAGCGCCTCGCCTGGAACCTCGACGTCTTCGCGTTCTGCCTTGTTGCGCAGGATGGCGAGACGGGTTTCGACGTCGGGCGGCTGGATGTCGGTGATGAGCCCCCACTTGAACCTGCTCCGCAAGCGTTCTTCCAGCGTGGGGATGGCGTCGGGCATGCGGTCTGAGCTGATGACGATCTGCTTGTTGGCCCCGTGTAACGCGTTGAACGTGTGGAAAAACTCTTCCTGCAGACCCTCTTTGTTCGCGATGAACTGGATGTCGTCGATGAGAAGGACGTCGATATCGCGGTACCGCTGGCGAAGCAGGTTCGTGGTGTTTTGGCGGATCGACTCGACGTACTCGTTCATGAACGTCTCGGTCGAGACGTACCGGATGCGGTGATGCTGATAGTTCTGATGGACGTAGTGCCCGATCGCGTACAGCAGGTGCGTCTTGCCCAGTCCGGCGGATCCGTAGATGAACAACGGGTTGTAACTGCGTGCCGGTGTTTCGGCGACGCGAAGTGCCGCGGCGAGCGCGAACTGGTTCGATGCACCCTTGACGAAGGTGTCGAAGGTGTAATCGGTGCTGAGTCCGGCCGCTTCGAGCAGATGATTGCGATCGTCGGTGTTGCTGTCGACGGGAACGATCGCGAGGTCACCCGTGTTGTCGGCCACCACCGGTGCCGAACTCGCAACCGCCGGTTGCGAGACGTCGAGTGGCGCGTCGATGGTCGGTTCCTCGACGCGCTCGTTGGCACTGTCGACGTCGATGACGATGTCACGGACCCCGAGCCCAGATTCGTCGAGTGCGTCGACGATGAGGGGGAGATAGCGCGTGGTGATGCGATCGCGAACATAGGCACTCGGCGCCAACAGGCGAAATGTCGCATCGTCCACGTCGACCGGAACAACCTCTTGAAAGGTCGAAAACCACACACTTTCAGCGAGTTGTGAACGCAGCGACAACGTCACTTGCGTCCACATGTCATCGGCGTCGGTCACGGGCATGTGTGCATCAGAAGGGGTTCGGGATCCACAGCTTTGTCCACAGAGTGTGGACAGGAGAGCGGCTGGAGCGAAGAGCAGCACGTTAGCAGCAGTTGATCAAACCGAAAACATCGAGAAAAACACGCCATATGCAGGTGTTATGCGGAGCAATGTTGGCTGTGGGTAAGTTACATTGATGTACTTTGACAAGATCGTTGAACACGGTCAAATCAGTGCTGAAGTGCACTGAAAGCGATCAAACGACCACGATTCGACATGGGTTTCGGCGGCCGGTGGGTCGGGTATTGACGACCAGGTTGGTTGCGCGCCGCGCGCGGCCGTATCCTCGACGGCTACATCTGGAAACGGCTATCGAGCCGAGTCGGTGACTGCTGCAACTTTTTGCTCGAGCGGCGTCCGACGCAGTCCCAGACTCATCCACGGAGTATTGACGTGAAGCGTACCTACCAGCCCAACGCCCGCCGCCGAGCCAAGAAGCATGGCTTCCGGGCACGTATGAGCACCCGCGCCGGCCGCGCCGTGCTGAAATCGCGCCGCGACAAGGGCCGCGCTCGCCTGTCGGCTTGATCGCGAGCATTCACACTCGTAACGACTTCGTCCGGCTCCGCCGGTTTGGTCGGCGAGTGCGAATCGATCCTTTCTGGTGCACACACCTTCCCGATCCGTCGGTGGACGCCGCACACGTCGCGTTCGCCATCAGCCGCAACGTCGGCAACGCTGTGACGCGCAATCGACTCCGTCGGCGCAGTCGAGCAGTGCTGGCCGAGATCGAACTTCCGAGCGGCTTCTACCTGATCGGTTGCCGGCCGAATGCGACCGAACTGACGTTCGACGCAATTCGCTCCACGCTGGAAAAACTGCCGCAGAAACTGACAACCACGTGACGATGAGTGCGGATTCGATCGACGCAACACCTGGTCGATTCTCGCGCTGGGCACGAGCGTGCATCCTCTGGTACCAGCAGGCGACCGAAGGCCGGCTGTCGCCGTGCAGGTTCACGCCGTCGTGCTCGGCGTATGCCCTCGAGTCGTACGAAACACATTCCGCCGGCCGCGCCTCATGGCTCACGGCGCGACGCTTGGTGCGGTGCCGCCCATTCGGACCGTCCGGCTACGACCCGGTTCCCTCCCCTCCTCACGCGTGCGACCATGACACCAACGCGTCCGACGCCTCTCTGCTCAAGGACTACTGAACATGTTCGAGATTCCTGCTGGCCTGCTGTCGTGGTTCTTCGGCCTCACGAACAGCCACATCATCGCCATTGCGTTGATGTCGGTCGTCATCATGGCGATCACCACGCCGCTCACCATCAAGAGCACCAAGGGCATGCTCGAAATGCAGAAGATCTCGCCGGAAATGCGGCGGTTGCAAAACGAGCATCGCAACGACAAGCAAAAGCTCAACGAAGAGATGATGAAGCTCTACCAGGAGCACAAGGTGAACCCGATGTCGTCGTGTTTGCCGATCTTCGCGCAGATGCCGGTGTTCATTGTCATGTTCCGCGTGCTTCGCGGCCTGACCTATACACCGCGCTCAAATGTCGAGGCGGTTGCCAATACCGCATTCGACGCCACCGGCAACTCCGAAGAGTTCGTGGGCTTCATCCCTCGTTACCTGTCGCGTGACTCGGCGTTGTTCGTCGATGTCTATCGCAAGACCGAGATCCCCGAACTGGGCATCGACCTCTCGCTGACGCCGTTCGACGCCATCACCGAAAATCCCTTGACCGGCATCATCTACGCACTGTTGGTCGTGGGACTCGGTGCCTTGTACTTCGGACAGCAGCGCATGGTTGCCGCTCGTGCGTCGATCAGTCCGACGATGTCACCGACCCAACAGAAGGTGATGCAGTACCTGCCGGTCGTGTTCGCGGTCTTCCAGATCTTCTTCTTGACCGCACTCGTCATCTACTACATCTTCCAGACGCTGCTGCGCATCTTGCAGCAGTACTACATCACCAAGAAGTTCTACGGCAACGACGATTCACTCGGCCGCCAGGCACAGCGCGCTGGCGAAGCAGCCCGCGAGGAGTCCAAGAAGAACGGTGAAGCGCAAGGTCTGTTCGCGCAGGCCAAGCGTGATCTGCAAGGCGCACGCGACGACGTCGACGACGTGGCCAAGAAGTCGGGTGGCAAGAAGCCCGACGCCAAGAAGAAGGCCGCGGAGAAGAAGTCGAGCGCTCGGCCCACCGGGACCAGTAAGCGTGTCACCGAGCCCAAGTCGCGTCCCACCAAGAAAACTGCCGAAAGCAAGTCAGGCAAGGGTCGCCCGACGCCAACTCGTGCGCAGGCGCAAGCGCAGCGCAAGAAGCCAGCAAAGTCCAGCCGACCATCCGGTTCGTCCGGTGGCAAGAAAAACGGCAAGAAAAAGCGCTGACCGTTCGTACGGCAGCAGCGATGTACAGAGGGAAAGAAGGAAACCATGGAGTGGGTTGAAACCACCGCAAAGACCGTCGAAGCGGCCAAAGAGGCTGCACTCGACCGATTGGGCGTTGCCGCTGACGAGGCGGAGTTCGAGATTCTCGACGAGCCCAAGCCTGGACTGTTCGGGCGGACACGTGGCGAAGGCCGCGTGCGAGCTCGTATCGCACCAGCACAGGTTCGACCGAAGCAGGAGCGCAAGCGTCGCTCGAGCAAGAAGACCGCCGGCTCGGGATCGAAGAAGAAGGCCGCAGCTCCCGCAAGCGACAGCGCTGTGGAGAACGGCACCAACGACGCCGAGGCCGCTCCCGAACGTTCGTCAAACAACAGCGGCCGGAACGAGGGCCGTGAACAGGGTCGACGTCGCGGTCAACAACGATCACCGAAGAACAACAACCAGGAGAAGAACATGAGCCAAGACGAGCGTCCGCAGTCTGACGTGTCACCCCAAGAAGTCGGTGACGCCGCCGTCGCGTTCATGGATGGTCTGGTGTCCGCATTCGGAACCACCGGGTCGAGCGCACTCGATGTCAACGACACCGAACTCGACGTGCGCGTCAGTGGCGAGAACCTCGGCTTGCTCGTGGGCCCGGGTGGCCGCACGCTCAATGCGGTGCAGGATTTGGCTCGGGTGTCGGCGCAGCGTCGCCTCGGCGACCACGAAACTCGCCTGCGTATCGACGTGGCTGGCTACCGCGAGCGTCGCACCGCTGCGTTGACGAAGTTCGCGACCGACGTCGCTGCGTCGGTGCGTGAAAGCGGTGAAGCTCGTGCGTTGGAGCCGATGACCTCAGCTGACCGCAAGGTCATCCATGATGCACTCAACGAAGAAGATGGCGTGTCGAGTCGGTCCGAAGGTGACGATCCGAATCGCCGGATCGTGGTCGTTCCCGACTGACCACGTCGACAATCTGTCGAATCCTCGACCGCCCAGCCGCT
The DNA here is from genome assembly GCA_938049325.1 of uncultured Ilumatobacter sp. Taxonomy (GTDB): domain Bacteria; phylum Actinomycetota; class Acidimicrobiia; order Acidimicrobiales; family Ilumatobacteraceae; genus Ilumatobacter_A. Next base: position 6,193 of record CALICC010000273.1, read on the forward strand.
TCTGCGGCTGGGCGGTTGTCGTTTTCGACCAAAGGAGCCGGCCGGTGGTGGCACACTGTGCAAGTGTCCGATGCCTCGATCGACGATCTCACCACCGTGCTTCGCGAGAGCCAACGCCTCGGATTCTTGGGTGATCGACCGGTTCCTGAAGTGATCGAGCACGCTCGCGCGTTCGTCACGGCGCTCGACGACGTCAACGGGCGGGTGGCCGATATCGGTTCCGGCGGCGGTGTCCCTGGCCTGGTTCTCGCGTTTGATCGTCCTGATCTCGAGGTTGTGCTGATCGACCGTCGGACCAAACGAACAGACTTTCTCCTCCGAGCCGTGATGCGGCTCGGTTGGCGTGATCGAGTGTCGGTGATCGCTGGCGACGTCGACGGAATATCCGATGCGTTCGACGCGGTGACGGCCCGCGGGTTCGGTCCCCCAGAGACCACGCTGCACTCGTCGAGTCGACTCGTGACGTCGGGTGGACTGATTGTCATCAGTGAGCCACCCGCTGACCAACGAGCAGATGTTCTCGACGGGCAACCAGACGACCGTTGGTCGGACCACTGGCTCGATGCTGCGGAGGTCGTCCGGGTGCCATCGAGTTCGTCGACCGTCGCCATCTTTCGGCGTCGTTGAGCATCCTGTCAAGATCCGCCCAACGCACCGCTTGTTTCATGTGAAACATTCGTTTCCCCAGGTCAGAGCGCTGCGGGTGGTTTGAGGCACGAATCTCGCAGTGCCCACGGACTGGTGGGCAGCCTGGAACGCGGGTACTCCGCGTTTCACGTGAAACATGTCCAAATGCTTGTAACGCGTCGCTCGATGCGGCACAGTACGGGACCAACCACACGTCAATGACGTCCGTGAAATGGAGTTGCTGTTGAACAGTGATGACACCGCACCTACGAGTGCGCCCGATGGTCCAACCGATCAACCCGCTGCCGCGGAGAGTTCCTCGACGAACGACAACGCGAATGGCTATCCACTCCCGCGCGTCTTGGCGGTCGCGAATCAGAAGGGTGGTGTGGGTAAAACGACGACAACCGTGAACCTCGGCGCGTCGCTTGCCGAGATGGGTCTCCGAACCTTGTTGATCGATCTCGATCCACAAGGAAATGCATCAACCGGTCTCGGCATCGAGAATCGTGGTCTCGAACACTCGATGTACCACGTGATGTTGCACGACGAGCCACTCGAGAACGTGGTGGAACCGACCGACGTCAAGAACCTCTTCGTCGCACCCGCGTCACTCGATCTGGCGGGAGCGGAGATCGAGCTGGTCCCGGCCTTCAGTCGAGAGCAACGTCTGAAGCGCGCCGTCGATGCTGTGCTCGATGACTACGACTACGTCTTGATCGACTGTCCCCCATCGCTCGGTCTTCTGACCGTGAACGGTCTCGCCGCTGCTCGCGAGGTGCTCGTACCGATCCAATGTGAGTACTACGCACTCGAAGGTCTTGGGCAACTGTTGCGCAACGTCGATCTCGTGAAACGGAATCTGAATCCTGATCTCGTGGTGTCGACGATTCTCTGCGTCATGTACGACGCGCGGACGAAGCTCTCCGACCAAGTGGTGTCGGAAGTACGTGACCACTTCGGTGAGAAGGTGCTCCGTTCGGTGATCCCACGAACGGTCCGACTGTCAGAAGCTCCGTCGTTCGGACAGCCCATCAATACATTCGACTCGACGTCGCGAGGGGCCATCGCCTATCGCGACGCTGCCAAGGAGGTTCACAATGGCGCGGCGTAGTGGTCTTGGAAAAGGGCTGAGTTCACTCATCCCCACGGAGGGCGCGGAAGGTTCGGCTGACGCGGTGTTCGTGGAAGTTCCGACAGCGGCGGTCACACCGAACCCGAATCAACCACGGCGACATTTCGACGAAGAGTCACTCGTTGAGCTCGCGGCGTCGATCGCGGAGATGGGCGTGTTGCAGCCGATCTTGGTGCGCCCACTCGACGACGATCAGTACGAATTGATCGCGGGGGAGCGTCGTTGGCGCGCGACGCAACGCGCCGGGCTCGCGACGATCCCGGCGATCGTCCGCACGACGAGTGACCTCAGTTCTGTCGAGCAGGCGCTGGTCGAGAACTTGCATCGCCAAGACCTCACGGCGCTCGAAGAGGCGGCCGCGTATCAACAACTGCTCGAAGACTTCGAGCTCACGCACGACGACCTTGCGGGTCGGGTCGGGAAGAGTCGTTCAGCGATCACCAACTCGATTCGTCTGCTCGGGCTTCCGCCGACGGTGCAATCACTCGTTGCTGATGGCCAACTGAGCGCGGGGCATGCGCGTGCGTTGCTCGGCACGCCGGACCGCGCGCGTCAGGAGTCGCTCGCGCGTGAAGCGGTCGCCGAAGGATGGACCGTGCGAATGGTTGAGCAGGCCGTGCGCGGTGATGACCAGGAAGCAACGCCGGCGCCATCTGATGACGCGGTCGAGGGGAGTGGCTCGACGATCGATGGCGCGGGCTTGACACCCGCGACCAAGCTGCGACCTCCCGGACTACTCGAGCTCGAAGAGTTGCTCGCCGAACATCTCGAGACGCGCGTCAATGTGCAATTGGGCGCCAAGCGGGGCAAGATCGCGATTGACTTCGCTGATCTCGAAGATCTCGAACGCATCTACCGCAAGATGTCAGCGCCGTCCTGACGCCGCGACCTTCAACTCGCGCGTGAGAGCGCGACTCTGACGGCGCGCGTGAGGCTCAGAGTTTACAGTTGTTAACTCAAGTTGTTCGCGCGGTTCGCGTTCGTTGTGCGACGGAACATCACGTGTCGTACTCATTGCGTGAAGATGACGTCGAGGGAAACACACAGACTGGGGACAGACCTGTGGAAAACCCATCAATCGCTTGCAGAGACTGGAGGGGATGGTTGAAGCGACCACGCGAATCTGTCGGTATTCGCACAAGATGTCGGCAGCGCAAGGCGCCAACTTGAGTCCGAGGGCCCGGCGTGTTGCAGTCAGTCGAATGGCAGAAGAAAACGCCATGACCCGTCGGCCAGCTGGTCGAAGCTCCGCGTGCAACTGAAGTTCGACAAGTGACAGTCGGTCGTCCACGTCTCGGCGATGTTCTGATCCCATCCGTTCCACCAATCACCGTGCGCGCTGTAGCCGCCGGGGAGTGAGAGGTCGTAGTTGTCCGATGTCAAACGCCAATTCGCGGTGTCGTGGCCAGGTGGGACAATCCAGTCGACGTTGTACGTGATCTCGGGGAGCGGAACGGGGTGCGTCGGTGGGCACACGCCATTTGCCACCGCCATATGGCTCTGGTGGTCGGGGGAGTCGAGGTTGACACCATCCCAGCACTGCGGGAACACCAGGGTCATCTCGACGATGCTGCCCGGCGCACAGTTCGCGGGGATCTCGAAGGATTGGCCACCCGACCCCGGGCACGACCAGCGGCCGTTGCCCCACACGCCGGACTGTGCCATGCCGTCGCCTGCGATCGTGCGCAGCCCGGCGGGGATGGTTTGGAGTGTTGCGGGGTCGATGCCGTGCCAGCCGCTCTTGTAGTACACCCAGTTGTGGTCCGGCACGATCGGTGCACCCGTTGCGGTGTCGATCATCGTCGGGACCCAATAGGCGGAACGATTGGCGATGCCGCCGTCGCAGGTGCTGTCGCCGCTGTTCGTGAGCGAGGCAGTGGTCGATGCCGCATCGGCGCCGGTGTTGCCGAAGAAGGTGTGGAGGTGTGATCCGCCAGGCTGGTTGGGCGCGACGATCGGGTCGTCGTACAGCATGTGTGAGAATCCGCAGCGAGTGCGGAACGCCGTGACGCCCTGATCAGGCCCCGGCGGTTGCAGGTTGTTGGTGCCGAAGCGGGCATCGGACCAGCCGGGCCGAGCGGCAGGAAGTTGCGTGTCGTCGACGTACACCACGTTGCCGGAGTCGCAGCCGCTGATCGTTTCCGCGAAACATGACTCGATCGTGAGCGCGTTTCCGATGATTGTGTCGTCACCCAGACCGCCGCGCACGGTGATCGCTGCGTCGGGGCCGTGTTCGTCGACAGCGTTGATGCAGATGGTGTCGTCGCCACCGAGCGCGTCGACGGTGACCGGGCCGTTCGCGATCACGATCACGTCGTCGCCATTCGTTCCGACATGGTTCGAGCCGCCCGGCGGGTCTTGTGATCCGTTGTATCCGAAACCGTGTGTCGCGTCGACTCCCGCGCACTGCGACAGCGCCTCGACGGTGCCAACCGTCGAGGGGTCGTACTCACAGCTGACCGCCACGGCGGCGAGGCCGACCGAGGCAACCGCCCGGCGCAGTCGGCGTTGGTGGATGGTCACAGATCGGCGATTCGAGTGCTTCGACACTCGTTCATGAAACCACAGCACCGTGAGCATCTTGGGTTCTCGCGTATCACGGTCCGTCGCGCCCACTCACGTTGTGTGGAGCAACCGCTGAGAGAAGAGGACACCGATGAAGCTGAAGTCGTTCACCAAGAAGACCGGACTGCACGAAATGATGTCGAAGGACGGATTGGTCGACGCCATCGTTCGGGCGCCGGGCGTTGAAGTCGTCGAGGTTGTGGAGGACGGTCAACGTCGAGCGGGTCGGGTCGTCGATGTCAAGCTTGCTTCCAAGCCGGCGAACGCCGCTTCGGCGACGCGGCAATCCGACGCGCTGCTCGCGACGAAGGGCCTGGAGGTGCACACGCGTTCGGGGGAAGCTGGCTTCGGTCTCTGTCTCGTCGAAATGGCGGGCAAGGGGGTTGGCGGGAATCAGCTGGTCGCCACCGTCGAGGGAGACCTCGACGTGCGTTTGGCAGATCTGGGGCTCGTCGAGATCGGACGCACGACGCTCAGCAGCAGCGGTGCTGCGGCTGCAATAGCGACGTACGGCAAGGCAAGCGGGGTTCTCGGAAGGACCAACGGGTACCTCGCGGTGCCGCTCGGCGGTCACTCGTTGATCGTCAACGACGTCACTTCGACGGTGACCCCAAGCGCACCACTCTCGCTCGCCGGCAGGGTGTACCGCCTTGCTTCGACGGGTCTCTTGATGACGTTCGATTCGGTGATGTTCTCCGCTACCGCGGATCGCACTGACGTCGATCTCCGGGGCGGCAAGATCGTGAGGGTCGCATGAGCGCCGCCGAGCGCAGGCAGATGACCCGTTTCGTGGGCCGCATGGCTCGCGTCGGTGCGGCGTCCATCGAGCTCGATCGCCTCGCCACCTTGGCGTCATCGGAGGCGCCCATGGCGTCCGCACCTCAAGCTTCCAGACTCGCTGCTGACGTATCGCTTCGCCTCCTCGTGAAGGTGGCCGACAAGAAGACGAGGCCAAAGGTCGAGCGGGAGATCAACGAGCGCCTCGGCGTGACACGCAAGTCGCCGATCGACGGACCCGTTGCGTCGACGAGCATCTGGCCGTTGGGTTCGCCGCGCTCCGATGGCTCGTGTTGGATCGTTGTCGACCTGCACCAATCACTCGGGTCGGCGCTTCGTGACATCGACTACGACCGCCACGCTCTCGATGACTTCGTCGCGGTCATCGCCAAGATTCCGGGCGTGATCGCGGCCGAAGTCGACCTTCCGTCCACCAACTCCGTCATGCCACTCCAAGAGAGCATCCCGGGTTGTACCTCCGGCCGAGACGCAGCGCCGGCCGACGTGGATTGGGCGCCGCGACTCGTTGGATTGTTCGACTTGCCGGCGTCGACGAACCGCGGCGCGGGTGTCCGCATCGGCCACATCGACACCGGCTACACCGCGCATCCCGAACTCGATGCATCAAGCTACGACTTGGTCAACGCGGCGAGCACGATCGACGCGTCGGGAGGCCTCGACCCGATGCCCGGGGGTACGTCACACGGCACGGCGACCGGAACGATCCTGATCAGCGCGCCGGGAACCAATGCCACCAACGACCTCGACGCACCGTCGCCGGGCATCACGGGCCTGGCTCCTGGTGCAATCGTCGTGCCGGTTCGTGCGCTCGATGCGGTGGTGGTCGTCGAGGCACCCATCTTCACGCAGAGTTCGATTGCGATGGCGATTCAGCAGTGCATTGCTTCGGGCTGTCATGTCATCTCGATGAGTTTCGGTGGCGTGGTGTCGCTCGCTGTGCGCGATGCACTCGACGACGCATTCGAGAACCACATGATCCTGTGTGCGGCCGCCGGAAACTGTGTCGGGTTCGTTGTGCAACCCGCAGCGCTCGACACCGTGATCGCCTGCGGAGGCGTCGGCATCGAACCAGACGGGTCGGTCCGAACGTGGCCCGGCACATCGGCCGGTCCGCAGATCGACATCTCGGCACCTTCCGACAACGTGTGGGTCGGAGACTGGATCGACGGCGAGGCGCGAGTACGGCCGGGCGAGGGAACGTCCTTCGCCGCACCCCACGTTGCAGGAGCAGCCGCGATCTGGCTCGAGCATCATGGCCGAGAGGCGTTGCTCGCTCGCTATGCGTCGACGGGGGAGCGCCTGGGTGACGTGTTTCGCTCCGTCGTCAAGTCGAGTGCACTCGTGCCTCCCGGCTGGGACAGCGACGTGAACGGCGCCGGCGTCGTCAACTTGCCACAGCTCGTGGCACACCCACTTCCTGAGCCGGGCGACGCCGCAACGCCCGCACCATCACTCGACGCCTTCATCGGCGTCATCGGCACCATCATCGGAGGAAACAACGTGGACACATCAGAACTCATCGACATCATTCCGGACTTCGTCGGACCGTCATCGGTGGTGGTCGATCTCGACCACCTCACGGTGCGCGACGACGGCGAGTTCTGGGGTGGAGCAGAGCCTTACGTCATGGCGAGCTATCTGGTCGTGGACGGCACGACGTCGCAGATCACCGTCGAACTCGACGTCGCCGAGATCACGTCGGGCAACGTCAGCCTGCACGCGACGCTCACGAAACTGCCTGGCGTTGACTCGGTGGTCAAGGTCGTACAACGCGGCACGCATGGCAACGTCGACGAGGTCAACATCGGCCCGATCGAGCTCGCTGCAGGCGGCCCTCGAGAGGTCGACATCCCGTCGTCGGTCGGGCTCTTCGAAACCGAACTCGTCCCGATTCCGATCCGCGTGATCTTGGACGGCGGCGATGTGTTCGCCGGCGTCGACCTCGTCGGGCTTCCCGGGTTCGTCGGGGTGCACGCAATGTTGTCGGAAGAGGACTTCACGCCGAGCGACGCAATCGAGTCGGCGCACGAGGTCGTTGGTGAAGGGATCGCGGGGATCATCTCCGATGTCTTGGCGGAGCTCGAGCTCTCGGACTTGTCGGTGGACCCCTCGGCGTTCGTGGAACGGATTCGCGAGATCGAGGACGACGCAGCGCAGGCTGCAGCGTCGGAGATGAACCTGTGGGAGCTGTTCTGGGGCGGCGTCGTCGATCCCGACGATCAACTCATCCAGATCTTCTCGTTCGTGAACGCGCTGCAAATCGGATCGGGCGTCGACCTCCAAGACGAATACGTCGGAGAGCACGGCGACTGGATCATGGTCGGTGAGATTCGCGAAGGCTGAGCGAGACTCGCGCAGCGCGTCGAGTCATGTCTCGTCGATCCAATAGCTGCCGACTTCGTTGCCCTCGCCGTCGAGGATGGTGACACCCGCATTGGATTCGACGTTGTCGAGGAGCTCACTCGCCGCCATCTTGGCCTCGGGAAGTGTTGGGAAGACCTGGTCGAGCACCTCGGTCTCGACCGAGGGTGGGTGCGGTTCGCCGCGCAGCCGCCGCCAGAAGGGTCGCGACGCCCACTCAGCGATCGCCTGCTGGTGTTCTTCACGTGCACCAGGTGCCGGTCGGGAGATTGCGAGCTGAAAGATGGGGTGACTCTACGCACTGCGTCAACAGACACCGCGTTTGTCGGCGCACCGAGTTCGGGGGCTGCGCCCTACGCTTCGAGCGTGGCGCTGATGATCTTGCTCAACGGGCCACCGGCGAGTGGCAAGTCGACGATCGCCGAGCGTTTCGTCGCGTCGAGGCCACTTGCGTTGAACCTCGATGTCGACGTCGTGCGGGCGCTGCTCGGCGGCTGGTTGGACGATGCACACAACGCGGGTCTGGCGGCTCGGCGCCTTGCTCTGGCCATGGCGAGCACGCACCTCGCGGAGGGCCGGGACGTGGTGGTGCCGCAGTTTCTCGGGCGCGTGGACTTCGTCGAACAGCTCGCGTCTGTGGCGGATCGTGCCGATGCGACGTTCGTCGAGGTGGTGCTCTCGATGAGTCGCGATGAGGCTGTCGCAGCGTTCGAGGCGCGCCGGGCCGCGCCGACCACCGATGTTCACCTCGATGCCACTGCGCTGGTCGAGCGGATGTCAGGAGACGATCCGGTCGGCCGGATGTATGACGCCTGCGTCGGTCTCGTCGAGCAGCGGCCTGCTACTCGCCGCGTGGAGGTTGTACGCGGCGACATCGACGGCACGTTCGCGCGGTTCCTCGACGCGGTCGGAGTCGTGGAGTAACGATTCAGTCGTCGGAGTCGAGCGTCGGCATCGGCGTCTCGCTCCATTGGCTGATCGCTCGAGTCATCGCGGTGCTCAAGAGGTTCGTCTTGTCGACGACGCTGCGTACGGGGCCGACCGAACACAACACGGCGGGCATTCGGGTTTCGCGGAGCACCGGCAGCCGCATGCCGTTCAGCTGAGGCTGCGAGTCGAGCACGGTGCTGAGTTCTTCGACGATGCACGTGGCGAGCGAGCGTCCGCCCACGGACTCGAACGACGGCACTGCGAAGTACGACACGATCGAACACGGATCGACGCGGGCGTCGAACCCGATGTAGGCAGCTGCACCGAATCGGTTGGCGGCCGCTGCTTGCGCCGACGCTTCGTACTCGTCGGTCGACATGACCGTGGCGCCCTGTTCGCGCAGCGCCCGCGAGAGCGACCGGGCGATCGAGCTGAGTCCGCCGAACTGACCCACCACCACACGCAGACCGACGATCGACGATGGTTCTCGAACCGACTCGGCCTCGCGAATCGACGCGACGCCAGGGCCTGAACCGCTCTGCCGACTCACCAGGCGCAGCGTGCGGACCGTCTGCGGACCACAGATTCCGTCGGCGGTGAGACCGGAGTTCTGCTGAAAGTCGACGAGGGCGCGACCCGCTGCCGGGCCGAAGATGCCGTCGGGCCGACCGCAGTCGAACCCGACGTGGTTCAGGCTTCGTTGCAGGTCGGCGATGTCGTCGCCGCGCAACATCGGGGCGTTGAGCAACAGCAACCGGTCACCAAGTGTGTAGCCGGCTTCGATGATGGCGAGCCAGGTCGGCTCGTCACAGGCACCGCTGACGTGTAGTCCGCGTGCCGATTGGAATGAGCTCACCGCATGTGCGGTGGCATCACAAAAGAAACCCGCCTCGGCACCACCGGTACTGAAGCCGGCGGCGCCGAGGCGGCGTTGGAGGTCTCTGATCGCTTCGCCGCGTTGACCGCGGGTCAGTGGGAAGTGGCCAGGAATCCGTCGATCTCCTCGAGCAGGGCACCCTTGCTCTTGGCGCCAGTGATGCGTCCCACGACTTCGCCCTTGTCGAACACGAGCAGCGTGGGGATGGACATGACGCTGAACTTCATCGCGATGTCTGGGTTGTCGTCGACGTTGAGCTTGGAGATCGACAGTTCGTCGCGCTCACCGGCGATCTCGCCGAGGATCGGTGCGATCTTCTTGCACGGTCCGCACCATTCAGCCCAGAAGTCGACCACGACCGGCTTGTCGGAGCCGTTCACGGTTTCGTCGAAGGTTGCGGTGGAGAGGTCAGTGATGCCGTTTGCCATGGGGGTGTCCTTTCGAAGACTCGACTGGGTACAACCAGTCAACCTGGGGTCGCATTCCCGGCCATCGACTGTACCCATGATGAACGTACCGCGAACGGCCATCGACAGGTTTCTTGGGGGAGCAGCCTGAGGCGCTTGACTTCTGACCGAGGCACCTGTACTTTCCACATTGGTTAAATACAGGAAACGGAACGTTCGAAAGGGGATTCCGGGTGACCGCGGCAACTGCAACGCTTGACGACAATCGACTCGACGACACCTTCGCGGCGCTCGCAAACTCGACGCGGCGTGCGATCTTGGCTCGCCTTGCCGAAGGTGAAGCAAGCGTGAACGAACTTGCCGAGCCGTTCGACCTGACGTTGCCAGCGGTGTCCAAGCACATCAAGGTGCTCGAGCACGCCGGATTGGTTACTCGCGGCAAGCGTGCGCAGTTTCGGCCGTGCACGATCGACGCCACACCACTCGCCGAAGTTGCCAGTTGGACCGAGCAGTACCAGCACATCTGGGACGACCGGTTCGACCGCCTCGACGACTACGTCCGGAACATCCAGAACAACCGTCATCCCCAGAGCACCCGTCATCCCCAGAGCACCCGCAATCCCCACAGCAACCGCCCTACCCAGAACAACACGAAAGACGGAAGAGACCATGACTGATACCAAAGACGTCCAGATCGAGCGCACCTTCGATGCACCCATCGACCTCATCTGGGCAATGTGGACCGAAGCCGAACACTTCGCCAACTGGTACGGCCCGATGGGCGCGACCATCCCGAAAGCGGAGATGGACGTCACAGTCGGCGGGCGGCGCCACATCGGCATGGAGATGCAGACGCCCAACGGCGAGATGCAGATGTTCTTCGTCGGCGAGTACCGCGAGATCACCCCGAAGACCCGTCTCGTCTACACCGAGGCCATGGCCGACGCCGACGGCAACGCCATGACCGCTGAACAGATGGGCATGCCCGCGGGAATGCCGATGGAGACGTCGGTCGTGGTCGAGCTCGAAGATCTCGGCGGCCGCACCAAGATGGTGATGACGCACCAGGGCGTCCCCGCAGATTCACCCGGTGGCCAAGGTTGGAACATGGCGATCGAGAAGATGGAAGCACGAGTCGCCGAACTCAGTTCCTGACAGTCGCCCCCGCCTCACCGAACTGTGAGCTCGCGACGCCGAAACCTCGGTTGAGGGCTCACAGTTCGGGCGGATCGGCTCGGATGAGTCACACGTCGTCGTCCGAGCCGCCGTCCGCCGAACCATGGTCCGCCGTTGCCCTCACGTCAGCATCGTCAGAACGGCACCTCGAGCACCATCCGGCCACCTGCGACCACGCGACCCCCTGACACATCGACGTACTGGGCGTACATCGTTCCGCCCCGCGAGTAGCAGTGGTCGACCGACGTGTCGGGGTCGACGCGTACGGTCCCGTCGCCGAGATACCACGTCCGCGTGGTTCCCGCCGGTGCTTTCGCCGGCGCGGTGAAGGTGAACCGGGAGCAGCGCGACGAGAGGGTGGCGGTCGGGACCGCGAGCCGTCGATCGACGCCGATCAGCTGGCTCCAGACGTCGCCCATGTTCCGCCATCCGGCTTCGAGCAGCTGACCTTCGCCGCTCGCGCCGAGTCGAGCGACCACGACCGTTGTCGAAGTGGGGTTGACCGTGCCGCCGTCCTGATGGAAGTGGACTTCGACGGAGCCGTCCTGTTGGTCGGGCAGGATCCGGACGTTCCATGACGACACGGGTCGATGGTGCAGTGGCAGCGTGTTCCTGTCGATCTCGCGCGTCCAGCGAATCGCT
>CALICC010000274.1 GCA_938049325.1 uncultured Ilumatobacter sp.
CACCGTGTCGGTCATCAACAGCATCCGCATCGCGTTCGCGTTTGCGCCGACGACCAACGCGAACGGGTCGACGGGGATCAACTTCATTGCCGACTATGGCCAAGGGGGTGTCTTCACGGGCGGCAATCGAGTTGCCGACGCCGATGGATTCATCAACGGAGGTATCGGCGGGCCCGAGTACCTCGCGCACAAAGCAGCGAATTTCGCTGGCAATCGCAACGGCTACTTCCACTACGTGCTGATGCCGCACCGCTATGGCGGCGGGGCCAGCAGTGGGATTGCCGAGGTGCCCGGCGACGACGCGATCGTCTCGCTGTACTGCTTCAACGGCGACTCCAACGTGTCCAAAACCATCATGCACGAACTGGGCCACAACTTCGGTCTCCGTCATGGCGGCAACAACGACGTCAACTTCAGGCCGAATTACAACTCGGTGATGAACTACCGCTACCAGTTCGCCGGGGTGGCAGCGGACTGCATCGGATCACCAGCCGGAAGTTCGAACTTCGGCGACGGAGTTCTGGACTACTCGCGCAACGAACTCGCCGCGCTCGACGAGTCAGCGCTGAGCGAGACGGTTGGATTGTGCGACGGCGTCGACGTCGACTGGAACGTCAACGGACGTATCGACGGTGGCACGGTGGCGTCCGACCTCAACTTCTCGGGTTCGTTGTCGGTGCTGCGAGATCACGACGATTGGGGCAGCCTCGTGTTCGTGGGCATCGGTGACGCAAACGGCGCACCTGTGTTGCAGACCGAGGTCATCGCCGACCCACCGGTTCCGCCAGGATTCGAAAACTAGCTACGGCTCGCGCGCTGCGAGTTCGGTGAGCCAGCTCGGTAGGCGCGTGGGACGCCCTTCGGTTGTGGTGCAGCCGTGGACGGTCACACCAGTCGCGCGGACGTCGGGAGCGGTGATCAGGTAGCTGATCTGGAACGTCGCACGCGTTGCCAACGCGAGGTGGACGTGCACCGTGAGAACGTCGTCGAAGCGGGACGGTTGGCGGTATTGCACGAACGACTCGAGGACTGGCGACTCCAAACCTTCGGCGCGCCATGCCGTAAAGGGGTGACCGATGTGGGCCAGGTACGCCACGCGGGCTTCTTCGAAGTACGCGAGATAGTTGGAGTGATGGACGATCCCCATTGCATCGGTCTCGACGAACCGAACGCGAATGTCGCGGGAGAACTCGTAGTCGCCGGGGTTGGTTGTTGGCTCGATCGACAATCGCACGGGCCGAGTCTTGCGGATCGAGCTGGCAACGCGGACATGGATCATCGACACTGTCGGGGTGACCCCGGCGATTGCACTCCTCGAATCTCGAGGGATTCCGTTCGGTGTGCACGAATACGAGCGCGGCGACGAGATGGCCGACTTCGGCCGTGAAGCAGCTGATGCGCTCGGTCTCGAGCACGACCAAGTGTTCAAGACGCTGTTGGTCGACGTGGCCGGTGTAGATGACCGGGGCGCGGGGCGACCGCCGTCGACCGTGGTCGTCGTCGTGCCGGTGAGTCGTCTGGTGTCGATGAAGCTGCTTGCCGGAGCAGTCGGAGCGAAACGGGCGACGATGTGTGACCCCGTGGTGGCCGAACGGCTCACCGGGTATGTCGTCGGCGGCATCAGTCCCGTCGGGCAGCGCCAACAGCTACCGACGGTGCTCGACGAGACCGTGGCGTTGTTCGACACGATCTACGTGAGTGGCGGGAAACGCGGACTCGACATCTCGATCGCTCCGGACGCGTTGTGCTCGGTGCTCGACGCGATCGTCGCGCCGATCACCGCGTAGGTCACAACTCGCGAGCGGGGTGGCGCAGCAACGCTTCGATGCGAGCGACTCGAGTACGCGCCGGCGGGTGTGACGACGCGATGCGTGCCCGCCAGCCGATCGGTCGGGTGGAACCGCCCGACGCCAACACGCGACGAAGCGCGCGGGCGAGTTCGCGTCCGAACCCCAGACGGACGGCGCGCTGATCGGCGTCGAATTCCGATTGGTGTCCGACGATGTTGGCCAGCGCCGTGCTCGCCCGGATTGCGGCGGTGAAGATCCACGAGAGCAGCCGAATCGTCGCTGCTGCTGCCGACGCGAGCAAGCCCGCCAGGGTTGACCCCCGTCCGAATGCTCGACCTGCGGCAATCGCGACGTTCTCGAAGAAGACGCCGATGCGGGCCAGAGCGACGACGGGAAGCGAGAGCCAGTGGCCGATCGTGATCGCGATCGTGTGCAGACCGAGATGATGGCTGACCTCGTGTGCGAGAACCCCTTGGAGTTCCGGCGTCGTCAGTTCTTCGACAGCGAACGACGTCACGACGACGAGGTGTCCGCCGCACGCGAACGCGTTGAGTTCGTCGGACGGCAGGATGCGCACGACGAAGTGATCGGAACGCAAGCCTGCTGCGGCGACGACCTCGTTCCACAGCGGCGCGATCGCGTGCTCTTCGTCAGACGTGGGCTGTCGAGCGCCGAGCACCGGTGTGAGGACGACGATCTGAAACGGACGGACGAAGAGCAGCGGGCCCGTCGCCGCGAACGCGATGACCAGCCATGCGAAGTCGAAGCTCGTGAGCAGCCCGATCGGTAGCCAGATCACAAAGAGTGCAAGCAGCGTGAAGGGCAACATCGCTAAGACGGGAACGAACGCGGAGAGTGCGGATCGCTCGAGTCGGCGACGATCGCCGGTGGTCGCTCCCGAGGGCATGCCGCGCGAGGATAGGTCCAGAGAAATCGCACCGTGAGTGCGGATCGAGGGTCAGCGGGCGACTGCTCGCGTCAAATTCTCTGCGGATCCTCAAGAAAGTCCTACGACCGGCCGATAATTGACCACGTGGTGCAGACTGCACTCGCGGAGAACGGTGGTCGTCGCGCGTCGACGTACGTCGGTGGAGGATCGGCGATGGATTGCATCGCAGTAGGAAACCAGTGCAAGATTCAATGACGATGGAGCAAACGAGGGTGCGGGCGTTGCTCGACGAAGTGGCATCGTGCCGCACAAGCGACCCGATTCGGGCTCGCAAGGTCGCGCTCGATGCTCGCGTTCACGCTCGCGCCGGTGGGTTCCCGCTCGACGAAGCGGAGGCGCTGTATCAGCTCGCCTCGATCGCTCACCAGCATCATCAAACCGACGACGCGTTCGCGCTCGCTTCGGAGGCCGTGAATCTGTCGCAGCAGTCGACACCAAACCTCACGCTCGCCTGGTCACTGCACCTCATCGGCGTTGTCCACTATCAAGCGAGCAACTTTGCCTCGGCACTCGAATCGTGCTTGCGCGCCATCGAGATCTACCGGGCCACGGCCGACGACATCAACGAGGGAAAGATCCTGCACACGATCGCGGCCATCTATCAGTCGATGGGTGACTACGACCGAGCGATCACGACCTACGAGAACGCACTTGCGATCAACGAGCCCTTGGGTCGCCAAGACCTCGACGCGATGGTGATGGGGAACCTCGCTCGCATCCGTGGGCGCCGCGGCGAGTACTTGCCGGCAGTCAGTCTCGGCCGCCAAGCCGTCGAGCTGTCTCGCGAACACGCACCGCACCTCGTTGGCGGTCTGCTTGCCGACCTCGCCGAGGCGTACGTGGGGCTCGCCGATCATGCCAGCGCGGCGCTCTGCTTCGCGGAGGCTCGCGCCGATTGGGAGTACCGCACTGCTGCCGGAGGTGAGCTCGGGCCGACCGAGCAACTCGGCGTCATGGTGTCGGAAGGACGCGTCGCACTCCGCAGCGGCCAGCTCGACGATGCGATCGCCTCGCTCGCCGCGGCTCTCGACCTCGCCGATCGCACCGACATGCGCGAGACCGAGCTGGAGATCCACGATCACCTGGCCACCGCATACAAGCAGGCCGGTCGCTTCACCGAGGCACTCGACCATCGCGAGCGCCACTTCGCGTTGCACCGCGAGATCTTCACCGACGCCGCGGATCTTCGGCTGCGCACGTTGCAGATCGCGCACGACAACCAGTCGGCTCGCCACCAGGCCGAGATCACGCGGCTGCAGACGTCCGAGCTCGTCGCCAACTTCGCGGCCGACCACGCCGATGTCGACGCCTATCACCTCGAAGCGTTCGAACGCCTCGCGGCGCTCGCCGAGTTCCGCGGTGGCAACACCACCAAGCACACCGACGGCGTCGGCGACCTCGCTGCCGAAATCGGGCATGCGGTCGGCGAACCGCCGGACTGGTGCGAACGGCTGCGCCTCGCCGCACGTCTCCACGACATCGGCAAGGTGGCCGTGGCCGACTCCGTGCTCCTCAAGCCGGGTCCGCTCGACATCGACGAATTCAACGAGGTCAAGCAGCACACCGTGCTCGGGCGGCGCCTGCTGTCGGGCGTCTCGACCGACCTGTTCCAACTGGCCGCTGAGTGTGCCTGGTCGCACCACGAGTGGTGGGACGGATCGGGGTACCCGAACGGCCTCAGCGGAACTGCGATTCCGTTGTCGGGTCGCATCGTCGCGATCGCCGACGTCTATGACTCGCTTGCCACGCGCCGCGTGTACAAGCGCGAGTGGAGTCTCGAAGAGGCGATCCGGTTCGTCTCGTCGGGGAGCGGTGAGCAGTTCCAGCCCGAGCTGGTCGATGCCTTCGTCGATGTGATGCGCGCCCGCCACGCCGACCTCGACCTCGGGTCCTAACCGCCGACGACCAGCCTCGTAGGCTCCAGCTGATGAGCGGTGAAGCGACGACGCGCGACGAACGCATCGAGCGACGCGAACGCAACGGCAAGTGGCAGAACCCGCCACTCTTCATCGACATGCTCGACTGCATCAATTGCGATGCATGTCTGCGACATTGCCCGCCCAACTTCGGGGCGATCTTCAACCACGGTGCTGATGTCGTGATCATCCCCGAGTTGTGCAGCGGCTGCGACAAGTGCCTGCCGGTGTGCCCCGTCGATTGCATTCATCCGAACCCCGATTGGACGCCTGCCGAGGTGCCCGACGAGTGGTGGACGCTGCCCAAGTCCGAACACGACCCGTACTGAATCACCGGGGTTCGGTACGGTCTCGTCGATGGCAGCCAAGGCCGACCGGCAGCTCGAACATCGCACGTTCGTCAGCTACATCGACAAGTCGCGCGAGTACTACCAGGCACAGGGCTACGACCGCGCGTACCGTTGGGCCGCGTTCGACCAGGTTCCGTTCACGCCGCTCGCCAAGTCGCTTGATGAGTGCAACGTGGCCGTCGTGACCACGGCGTATCTGCATCATCACGACTCGGCGTGGGGTGCACCAGCGACCGGCAAGGAGCCGTATCACCATCCGGTGGTCGATGCCCCCGAGGCGATGTTCACCGACGACCTGTCGTGGGACAAGCAGGCAACGCACACCGACGATCGCGAGTCGTTTCTGCCGCTCACGCGCCTTGGTGAACTCGCCGAGGTCGGCAAGATCGCCAAGCTCAACGATCGCTTCTTCGGCGTGCCGACCGAGTACAGCCAGCGCAAGACCGGGCTCGACGCCGAGCAGGTCGCCGAGTGGTGCGCAGCGGACGGTGTCGACATCGCGCTCCTCGTGCCACTTTGACCGGTGTGTCACCAGACCGTGAGTCTGGTTGCGCGTCATCTCGAAGCATCGGGGATCGCCACCGTGGTGATGGGGAGTGCCCGTGACATCGTCGAAGAGTGCGGCGTCGCACGCATGTTGTTCGTCGACTTTCCGCTCGGAAACCCGTGCGGGAAGCCGGGCGATGCGGTGATGCAGCGTGACATCACGTCGCTCGCTCTCGATGTCGTCGCATCGGCGGTTGCTCCGAGAACCACGGTGCAGGCTCCGGTGCAGTGGGGGAGCGACGACTGGCGGTCGGCCTACATGGAGGTCGGCGATCACAACCGCGAGGCCTTGCGCGATGCCGGAGAGCAGCGCAGGCGACACCAGGCCGGGGCCTGACCGCTCCGCGCTCTAACCGACGCAGGCCTCGAATTGTGCGTCGCTGATCGTCACGTTGTCAGCGTCGAAGTCGACCCCCTGGTCTTCGAGACACTCGATCTCGTCGTCGGTGATTTCCGAGCCCTGCCCATCGTCTGCATCGGCGCCGCCGCCGGCGTCTGGGCCGAAGACGGGTGGTTCGTCCGCGGCTTGCTCGGCGGCAGTGCTTGCTGCGGCAGCGAGTTCGTTGCGTGGGTCGTAGTTGGCGCGTGCTTCGTCGACGAGGGCGGCGGCATCGCCCGTCTCGACGCCGAGATGGTCGATGAGGATGTCGGCAGGGCTCTCGTCTGCCTCGATGCGTTCCGCAATGCTCTCGACCCCGAGGAGATCGAGCGTCTGAAGGACGGCTGCACCGCTGGCGTAGAACCGTCCGAATCCGAAGATGTCCTTCACCTGGCTGCCGAAGCTGACGGTGAGCTCTCGGTCGAAGTTGCCTCCGTGGTACGCGAACTCTGTGTCGTCCGCGGCGAATCGATGCTCGAGGAAGCGGGCTGATCCTTCGTAGCGCTCCTGGTCGTCGTCGAGGACGACTCGCGGATCGGCGGCGCGGCGAGCGAGGCGAATGGCTGCGAAACGTCGAGCTGCCGCCTCACGGGCTGTGTCCGACTCGGCCTTCAGCACGTCCCGCAATGCTCGGTCTTCGAGCACGGCGAGTTCGAGGTTCTCGGCGGTGTAGGCGTAGCCCTCGACATCTTGATTCCCGATGCTGCCCTCGAAGGCTTCGTCTTGATAGCGATGGAACATCTCGTGCAGCAGCGTCGAGGTGTAGTCGGCGGTCAGCGGGTCGAAGAAGGCGTCGCTGCCTCCCGCGATCATCGCGAACGAGTCGACCCCGCCGAGACGTGCGTGAAAGTCGAAGCCTTCGAGTTGCTCGAGTGCCGTCCGATCGGTCGGGTTCTCGATGCGGTGCAGCGAGGCGAACGGTGTGCTCGCCGTGTCGAGTGCGGCGGCATCGCCGAGCGCATCGGGGTCGGGGTGGTTGATGGCGATGACGGCCTGCAAGTCGCCGGAGGTCGATCGGAACGGAATGACGACGGGGTGATCGTTCGGCACGAAGCCGGCCCACACCCCCTCGACCGCGGAATATCCCGCAGCGATCCGCTCGATCGCGCCCGCCACGATGGCGTCGACGTCGGTGCGGGCGGGCGCCGTGCCTGGTGTTGTCTCCGGTGTTGTGCCGGATGTTGTCTCGGGTGTCGTCACCGGCGTTGTATCGGGCGTCGTCTCGGCGATGGAGGTGGTGATCGACGTGATGCTGCTCGCTCCGTCGTCACTCGTGGTGCAGGCTCCTGCGGCGAGCGCGAGTGCGATGAGAGCTGCCGAGGCGGTGGTGTTTTTCGTGAACATGAGGACCACTGAACCGACGTGTCCTGAGACGAAGCTGAGGATGCCGTCGGCGCCGTCGGCTGGTGAACAAACAGAGACTGTTCGGGAAGGCGCCGCTGATCGGGGTAGACAATGCCCATGAGTGACACCGACGTGATGCAAGGCTGTGAACCGTTTTCCCACGTAGGCGAGGGTTCGTCTGGCGTGCTGGTGCTCCACGGATTCACCGGGAACCCGTCGTCGATGACGGGGCAAGCTCAGGCGCTGGCCGCAGCCGGGCACCACGTTGAGCAGCCGCGGCTCCCGGGGCATGGCACCACCCTGGCCGACATGATGACGACGGACTGGAGTGACTGGTCGGGCGAGGCAGTTGCGGCCTACGACCGGCTCGCCGAGCGCGCCGACCACATCGTCGTGGCTGGGCTCAGCATGGGTGGGACGCTCACACTGTGGACCGGTCTTCAACGGCAGGGTGACGGCAAGCTCGCCGGGCTCGTCTGCATCAATCCTGCAACGCAGTCGCAGCCTGACGAGGTCATGGCGATGATCGCCGAGATGCTCGACGACGGCATCGAGGTCATGCCTGCCATTGGTTCGGACATCGCCGATCCCGACGTGGTCGAAATCGCGTACGAAGGCACCCCGATTCGTGCGCTGATGTCGATGATCAACGATGGCGTCGTGCCGATCACGGGTCGCTTCGGCGAATTGTCGGTGCCGCTGCTGTTGTTGTCGTCGGTCGACGATCATGTCGTGCCCCCTGCGAACAGTGCCTATCTCCACGATGCGTACGGTGCAGGCGACCGGGGGTTGGTCGACTTCGTGTCGCTCGAGCGCAGCTTCCATGTCGCAACACAGGACTTTGACCGTGACCTCATCAACGAGCGCATCATTGCGTTCGTCGACCGGGTCGCGAACTGAACGGACTGCTGATGTCACTCGTTGCCAGCATTCCGAGTCCGTCGTTCAACTCGATCGACATCGGTCCGCTCAGTCTGAACATCTACGGACTCGCGATCGCGTTGGGTGTCGTCGCTGGTGTGTGGCTGATCGGCCGCCGCTTCGAAGCGCGTGGGATCGGGACCGCTGATGACGCGAGCTCGATCGCCGTGTGGGCGGTGCTGGCCGGGGTCGTCGGTGCTCGGCTGTATCACGTGGCCACCGATTGGGACCGGTTCGCCGACAACTACGGTGCCATCCCCAAGATCTGGGAAGGAGGCCTCGGCATCCCGGGCGGACTCGGGCTGGGGATTCCCGTCGGGCTCTATCTCGCTCGGGCGAAAGGCATCAACGCGGCCGCTGCAGCCACGTGTACCGCTCCGGGTCTTGCGCTTGCGCAGGCGATCGGCCGGTGGGGCAACTACTTCAATCAAGAGCTGTACGGGCGCGAAACGGATCTTCCGTGGGCACTCGAGATCGATCCGGAGCATCTGGTCGCCGACCCGGCGACCGGCGTCGAGTTCGCCGTCGGTACCACCTTCCATCCCACCTTCTTGTACGAGTCGCTCTGGAGCCTGGCGCTCGTCTTCGTGCTCCTCTACGTCGATCGGCGTTGGCGCCCCGGGCCGGGTTCGCTGATGGGGCTCTACGTGGCCGGCTACGGGCTCGGGCGTTTCTGGATCGAGGGCCTGCGAGTCGACCCGGCCGACGAAGTCGGTCCGTTCCGATGGAACCAGTGGGTGGCGCTTGCAGCGGTGCTCGGCGGTGGTCTGGTGTTCAATGCGCTGCGCAACCGGCCCGAGCCGACTCCGGCCGACGCTCTCGATGTTGGGCTCGATGACGAGCTGGACGAGGGGCTCGATGTCGCCGCAAGCCGCGACGGAAAGAGCGACGCCGACGATGGCGATCACGGTGACGCCGACGCCGACGACGCCGACGACGACGACGACGCTGACGGTGACGGTGACGGTGACGGTG
>CALICC010000275.1 GCA_938049325.1 uncultured Ilumatobacter sp.
TGCTCTCAGAGCCGGGACCGTATCAGCAGGCTCGTCGCGCGGTACTGAGTGGGACGGTCGAACTCGTCACCTCCGATGTTTTCGACACGCTCGTGACCCGGCCGGTCGCGACCCCGAGCGACCTCTACGTCGAGCTGGGTACGAAGCTGACCGACCTCGGAGTACTCGCCGCCGGAATCTCGCCGCGCCTGTTCGCCGAAGGCCGGCGCTCGGCGGAGCGCCAGGCGCGCCAGCGACTGGCCGAGCGGGCCCGAACCGAATTGCGTGCCGCAGGACTCACCCAATCGCAGATCGACGAACACCCGAGGATCGTCGGGCCAGAATGCACGCTGCACGAGGTCTGGGAGCTCATGCCCACCGACTGGTTCGTCGGCGTCACCACTGACGAGTGCGTCGAGCACGAGATCGAGCTCGAGTGCCGAGTGCTACGACCGATTCGTGCAGCCCTCGACGTGCTTGCCCTCGCTCACACTCGCGATCTTCCGGTCGTCCTGGTCAGCGACATCTACCTGCGGCGCGACGAGCTGGTGCGGATGCTCGACAGCGCCGGCGTCGACATGAGCCTCGTGACCGACGTCGTGACGTCTGCAGATCATCGGCTCGGCAAGGCACACGGACTTCTCGCCCAGGTCATTGCCGATCGCGGCATCGCCCCGAGCCGAGTCCTCCACATCGGCGACAACGAGGTGGCCGACATCGAGACTGCCGAAGGTCTCGGCGCGCAAGCGATTCACGTCGAGACCCCCGGTTGGATCCAGCATGTGGAGCGGCCCTCGGCGCCCATCGTCAAGTGGTCGAGGTCCATCGGCACCGATCTCGGCGTCACCGCCACGGTGCGAGCCGCCTTGGTCGAAGCGGGACCGTTCGGCCGCGACCCGTCGTTCCAGTTCGGTGCCGCCTTGATCGGTCCGGCTCTGGCCGGGTTCAGTCGTTGGGTCGCCGCCTCGACTGAGCGACTCGGTGCCGCAACGGTCCACTGCATGCTGCGTGAGGGAGCGACCATCGCCGAACTCATGGCGACCACCGCCCCCGACGGTCCCGCGACCGTGCCGCTTCACGTGTCGCGTTGGGTCACCATGCGAGCTGCCGTGATCGACGGCTCTCCGGATGAGCTCCTCACTGCACTGGCGCGGCGCGCCGAACTCGACGTCGATCACGTCGTCGAGGCGTTTGGCGTCGACCCTGCGCTCGCCGAAGAGGCAATGGGGCCGGACCACCCCGACATCACCGAAGCTTGTCGTCGGATCGCCGACCACGAGGAATTGCGAACCCAGATCGTCGCCGCTGCGGCTGAGCTGCGCGCTCGCGTGCTGCTGCACTTGCGGAACACGCTCGTGACCGGCGACGGCCCGATCGTCGTTTCCGACGTCGGTTGGGGCGGCACGATCCAAGAGGGGCTGCAGCGCATCTTGCGCAGCGACGGGATCACCAACGATGTCGTCGGGCTGTACTTCGCTCTGTCATCGGCGGGCGAGGAGCGCGTCAGACGTGGCGCACGCATGGTGTCGTACCTTCCGAACGAACTGACCGACCCGGCAACGGCGACGTCGAGCCGCGCTGTCGCGCACCACGCCGACACGATCGAACGGATCATGACGCCCGACATCGGCACGTTGATCGACATCTCATCGACCGGTGCACCGATCACGCGACCCGCTGGTCACGATCGAATCCCACCGTCCTTGCGCACTGCGCAGCGGGCGATGCATGACGTCGTGAGCCGCCTCGCCGATTCGACGAACGACATCAGCAACCTCGACGACGAGCGATGGGTCGACGACCTCGAACTGCGTCACGCGTTCGCTCGCTCGATTGCCGACGCAGTCGTCACACCTGCTCCCGGACTCGCTGAAGCACTCGGCGCATGGCCGCACGACGACGTGGCAGGAACGGATCAGCGATCGATCGCCGGTCATGGGCTGTCGATCGCGGCAACATTCGGCAACGCACGGGATCTCGACCTCATCGACCCGACGGGACGCAACTGGATCCCTGGGCTCGCGTCGTCACGTAACCCCGCACTACCCGCCCAGCTGGCTGCCGCCGACCTCGGCATCTCTCTCGAGGCGCTGTGCCCGCCCAACGAGAACGGTATGGCCCGAGTCGCTGCGTTCGAGATCGGCTCCGACCTCGCGACGATGCAGTGCGGCCGCGTGCCCGGAACGGCTCCGGGCGGCTGGTCGCTGGTTCGGATCTCGGGTCCGATCGGCTCGCTGCGCAGCATCCGGTTCGACGCGGGCGAGCACGACGCGCTCGTCGACGTCGGACACTTCTCCATCGAGCTCCGCACCCGCCGCCTCCTCGATCCTGAACCTCGCCTGGTCGATCTTCACGATGACGACCTCGTGTGGGTCTCGTCGCATCCGATCGACAGTCACCACTTCGCACAGCGCAGTGGCGGGCACCTGATCGTCCAGTTGGCGTCGGATCTCGCGAAAGACGTTCACTGGGTCGAAGCCACGGTGGCATTCCGGTGTTGGCGACTCGAACGCGACGACTCGCTCGCCGTCACCCCGGTGCTGCAACGCGCCGACGCTCAGCGCCGACGCCTGGTCGAGGGCGTCAAGCGACGCCTTCAGCGGTAACCGTTCTTGCGAGAACCGATCGTTCGGGTCAGTCGACCGGCGCCGTCGTGATGTTCGAGTAGCACATCTCGTCGCCTGTGCCATCGGCCCAGAGGATGTAGCCGACCGCTTCGTACGGAGCTCGCTCCCGATTCCAGGCGCAATCCACCCGGATGACGTCGTCGGCATCGATGATGATGTCCTCGATGGGCGCATACCCGAGCTGCCACTCGAAATCCCAGTCCGGGATGTCGAGCAGGACGCGTTCTTCGTCGGTATCGGGGTTCAGCGTGAGACGGATGCTGAGACCCAACTCATGCATGTGCCCAGTCACGGACATGATCCGGCCAGGATTCACGACCGGCAGGTCACAGGTGGACCATGCGGTGCCGTCGGTCATCTCGGTGTAGTCCGAGGGGTCGCTGCCGCATTGCCGAAGGAAATGATCGGGCAGGAATCCGATGACCGGCCCGTAGAGATCGACAACACGCTCGAGCGCCGCGGCCCGGTCGCAGAGCGGATGGGTGTCACCTTCGTAACAGGGGATCTCAGCGGGGCCGAGGTAGAGCTGCGGCTTGAGTGTTTCGAAGCTGCCACCCTGCGCGGCGATCTGTTCGTCCGACGCAAGGTCGAGAACGAAGCGGCTCAGATCGGCTGGGGCGTCTTCGACGTAGTGGTAGTGCACCTGCACCACGAAGAAGTCACCGGGATTGAGTTGCGTGGCATAGCCGTCGGGGCGGCGGCTCGGCGGAGCGCCCGGTGCCCAACCTCCGGCGCGTCGCACCTCAGCAGTTTCGCCGCCGAAGCCTCCCAAGCCGGTGCCGCCGTAGCACGTCCAGCCCGGACCGTCCTCGGCAGCGTCGAGCGCGGCTGCCTCTTCTCGCTTCGATCCCGAAACCAGCGAGATGATGCCGTGATGCACGACCTCGACCTGGTCAGCCTCGAAGTGGGAGGCGAGGATCCATTCGGTTTCGGTGTTGCCCGGCTCGAAGATCATGCAGCGGTAGTCGTCGACCACTTCGGGCGATCCTGCGTACGCGCCGGCCGCCGAGGTCATCACGATGTCTCGCTCGCCGGCCTCTTCGGAGAGGAACGACGTGGGCTGCGACGACACGATGGGCATGTCGGGCTCCACGTCGATGGGCGCTCCAGCCTCGGCCCACTCAGTGATCGATGCGATCTGTTCGGCGGACAACGAATGGTCGCCGTAGTAGTCAGGACCGAGGTCGGAGGCCGGCCAGGGCGGCATTGCCCCTGAGACAGCAAGCAGCGCGATGTCTTCTGCGTGAGTTTGTGCATCACTTGCGAGTCCCAGCGCCATCGACTCGGCACCTGCCTGACCGGGAGCGTGGCATGACGCGCACGAACTCTCGAGTGCCGGCAGCACGGCGCTGCTGAACATGTCGTCGGGAAGACCGGCGTGCGCTGGAACAGCCTCGACCGTTTCCGCGTCGTCGCCAGCGGACTCGTCATCGTCTGCGGTGGCGGTCGTGTCGGCGGTCGCTTCAAGGGTGGCGGTGTCGCTCATCGCAGCGTCGGTCTCCGCTACCTCCACCGCCTGAGTCGTTGCCGGCTCCGACTCCGGCTCCGAGTCGTTGTCACCGCAGCTTGCCAAGAGCACGATGGTGCCGATCGCCAGGAGCGAGATCTTGGCCACCATCGGTCGTTCCGATATACGCATAACGTCAACTTAGAAGACCGACGCCTGTCATACGCAGACGGCCGGGAAGTAGGTCGGAGACTCCTGCACCTATCGTCTCGTGGGTCACCTATGCGCACGCGCCCACTTCACACCGTCGCCAGCCTTGCCACAGTCACCGTCGTGTTGATGCTTGGCGCAACCACAGCTATTGCCCATGGAGTCACGGTCACCGCTGATGTCGGTGGCGGCATGGTGGCTGAACTCAAACTCACCGACGAAACCGGCGACATCTGCTACACACTGACGCTCGGTGAGGTCACCCCAGACGGCGCTCATATCCATCGACTCGCGGATGGCGAACAGATCGCCGACCTGCCGATCGACTCCGCCGCTGCAGGCGGCGACGAGGTGTGTGTCCGACTCGACGTCGCCGTCGTGGAAGAGATCCTGGCCGACGTCGACGCCTTCGCGTTCGACGTACACGGACCCGGCTTCGAC
>CALICC010000276.1 GCA_938049325.1 uncultured Ilumatobacter sp.
CGATGCCAGGCCAGTCGGCCTGACAACTCAGCGTTCCCAATGGAGCCGCCGTGTCCGGGTGAAGGATCGGTGCGCCGGCGATGACCGCATCGAGGTCACCGCGCTCGGCCCGTTCTCGCAAAGCTGCTACCTGATCGGCACGCATGTCGAAGCGCCCCGCAGGGTCCACGACCTCGTTGAGCCCGACGACCGTGGCAAAGACCACGTGGCGGCTCACGTAGCCCACCAAACCCGTGCCCGAGGCGAAGACGTCGAGCGGTGAGATTTCCTGATGCGGTCGACCAAGTTCTTGAACCGGCCGGAGGGCGAGATCGTGTTGATGGAGATACACCTTCATCCCGAGGGCAGGCGGCTCCAGGGTTCGCATCGCCGACGGCAAAGCGTCGGCGCGTTTCGCTCGCGCAGCGACCTGCTGCACGGCGCCACGCATCTCGATCTCGATCAGCTGCCGACTCCAGTTCTGTATCTCGCGGGTGGCCTTCGAGCCCTGCAGCCGCTGCGTTCCGACGTTGACCGTCGTGCTCGACGTCAGCGACACGATCTGGCCACGCAGACTCTCGACGCTTTCTTGAGTCGCCTTGACTTGGCGTTCGATCGACACCCCGCCAAACCCAAACTTCACTTCAGGCAACAGCACGATGGCGATGAGCAAGGCGGGCGCGAGCACCGAGAGGTCGGTGATCGCTGGGCCGCGACACGCCGGGATCGTGACGGGCTCAGTCGCTCCGTCGGGCAGCACGATCTCGTCTTCGCACACCCGGAACCCGTCGTTGACAGCCACGACGACCACGAATCCGAGCGCCACGAGCACGATGGCCCACCGCGCCGGCTTCGTAAACCACGCCCAGGTGAAGTCGTTCCAGGAGAACGCTGCAGCCGGGGAGCGACGGTTGGGCGGCCGTTGGTTGCTCATTCGAGGGTGGCGTAGGTGGTGCTGCGGTCGTCGGTAGTCGTGCCGCTGACTTCGTCGACGCACGTCGCGAGGTCGGCGAGGTAGTCGTCGATCACTCCGGTGTTGGTGTTGCTCACGGTGGAGTGCAGATTGTCGGGCGGCGTCTGGCGGTCGTGGTACCAGCCGTACTTCATCAGCGCGTCGCCGAGTGCGAACATGTCGATCTGGCGCTCGGCGGCGGGATCCGATGCCATCGCAACGAGGTGCAGGTCACCGTCACCGAGCACCCGCACACCGTCGATCGCTGCGATGCCCGCTCGCATCTTGTCGGCGTTCTCGAGCGTCTGTCGGGTCAGCTCGACGTAGCCGTCGATGCCGAGGTGCTGCATCACGGCCCAGGCACACGCCATCGGCAGGCCTGACCGCGTGCCCTGCATGTTCGGCGAGGCGTAGAAGCCGCCGATCCAGTCGCCGAACACGAACGTCTGGTATTTCCGCGACTCCTTCGTGCGGTGCAAGATCACCGAGACGCCTTTTGGCGCATAGCCGAGTTTGTGGATGTCGGCCGAGATCGTGGTGACCCCGTCGACGCGGAAGTCCCATGGCTGCACCGTCCGCCCGAGCCGCTCGGCGAACGGCAACACGAAGCCGCCCATGCATGCGTCGACGTGGCAGTTGGCATCGACCGACGCCGCAAGCGCCGCGATCGCCGGGACATCGTCTTGCACACCTTGCGGGTACTGCGGCGCCGACGCGACCACGAGCGCCGTGTTGCTGTTGATCACGGCCGCCATGGCATCGACGTCAGCCGTGAAGTCGTCGCGCACCGGCGTCTTGTGCACCTTCAAGCCGAAGTTGTGCGCCGCTTTGTGGAACGCCGCGTGAGCAGACTCACTCAGCACGATCTCGGGCTCGGTCACCCCACGCTCGATCGCGGCACGCTCGCGCGCCGCGAGGACGCCACACAGGATCGACTCGGTGCCCCCACTCGTGAGGAAGCCGGCCGCCGGGCCACCCGACAACTCCGCATCGTTGAGCAGCGCACCGGTCCAACCGACAACCTCGCGTTGAATCGCCGCGAGCGACGGAAAGGCCTGTGTGTTCAACGCATTCTCGTGGAGGTAGAGACGAGCGGCCTGCTCGGCCACCTCATGCACTGACGGCCCGCCGTCGTAGACCATGCCGAAGGTCTTGCCGTCGGCCCATTTGACGTCGTCGGCTCGTTTGGCGGTGAGATCGGCGATCACTTCGTCGACGGGCCGGCCCTGCGCTGCGAGTTCCATACGCAACTGTCGCGCACGAGACGACCTAGCGTGAATACCGGCTGTGACATCCGCCCACCCAAAGAGTGTTAGGGCAGCTTGACAAACCTCCTCAGGCGATGTCTACACTCCACGCCATGAAGCGTTCCCCCTCCACTCTCATCGTCGCTGGCCTCGCAGCGTTCAGCTTCGTCGCAGCCGCTTGCGGTTCCGACGACGCCGAGCCGCAATCCTCCGATGCCGCGCCCGCCGACACCGACACCCTCCCGACCGGCTCGAGCGCCGACTCAGGTGAGGGCGACGCGATGAGCGAGAGCATCACCATCTACTCCGGGCGCAACGAAGAACTCGTGCAACCCATCCTCGACCGTTTCGAAGCCGAGACGGGCATCGACGTCGACGTCAAGTACGACGATGCGGCCAACCTCGCGCTCCTCATCGACGAAGAAGCCAGTGCAGGCCGCGTCGAGGCCGACGTCTTCCTTTCACAGAGCCCCGGCACGATGGGGTTCCTCGATACCAACGGACGGCTCGCGCAACTGCCCGAGACGACGCTCGACCTCGTCGATGTGAACGTCCGAGATGCCGACGGCCGATGGATCGGCATCACCGGTCGTCAGCGTGTCCTGGTGTACAACACCGACCTGGTCGACCCTGCCGATCTCCCCACGTCGGTGTTCGACCTCATCGACGAGCGGTGGCAAGGACAGATCGGCGTCGCCGGCGGCAACGGGTCGTTCCAAGACTTCGTGACCTCGATGCGCGCAACCCAGGGCGAAGACATGACCGCCGAGTGGCTCTCCGATCTCGCGGCGCTGGACCCTGTTCCGTATCCGAAGAACTCGGCAATCGTCGCAGCTGTGGGTCGCGGCGAAGTCGAAGTTGGTCTCGTCAACCACTACTACAACTTCCTCGCCTTGGAAGAAGACCCCAATCAGACCTCTGCGAACCACGTGTTCGAGGGGGATGACCCCGGTGCTGTGCTGCTCGTGACGGCCGCCGCCATCGTCGACGGCAGCGAACGCACCGCCGAAGCTGCGCTCCTGATCGACTTCTTGCTGAGCGACGACAGCCAACGGTCGTTCTCCGACGACGAATACGAGTACCCCCTGGCCTCCGGGGTCGAACCCTCAGGCGGCCTACCGGCACTTGACTTCACCGACGTGGGCAGCATCGACTTCAACGAGCTCCAGGGCGGCTTGGAAGCAACCCGCGAGCTCATTGCCGATGCCGGGCTCGAAAGCTGACATGAGCCACCGAGACGGGGCATTTGTCAGGTGACCGACCCGGCCGCAGCATTCACGGCTCCCGCCCGATTGGGTGGGAGCCGCGCCGCGTCTCGACTGCAGCGCGCCCCGTCGCTGCTGACTCCCCTTGCCCTCGCCATCGGCGCCGGCTTCGCCTTTCCCGCAGCGTTCGTCGTCTGGCGCACCATCAGGCTCGAGGCGTCGTTCTCAGAGACCATCGGCGAGATTCCTGGCCCGCTCTGGCGGACCGTTCAGCTCGCCGTGCTCGTCTCAGCCTCGACCGCTTGCCTCGGCACACTGCTCGCCTGGGTCACCACTCGGACGGACCTCCCACTGCGGAGCATGTGGCGCATCGTGCTCGTGCTGCCACTGGTGCTGCCCTCGTTCGTCGGGGCCACAGCGTTCATCGCGGGACTCGCCCCCGGCGGTGTCATCCACGACGGACTCGATCTGATAGGGATCGACGCTCCTCGGCGATTCCGAGGGCTCGGAGCATCGTGGTTCGTTCTCACGGCATTTACCTACCCCTACGTGATGTTGCCGGTGTCGGGCCGGCTCGCGAACTTGCGGGCGAGTCACGAGGAAAGCGCCCGCATGCTGGGCTGTACTCAGCGCCAAGCCTTCCTGCGAGTGACGTTGCCGGAGCTGCGACCTGCCATCCTCGGCGGCAGCCTCCTGGTGTTCTTGTACACGCTCAGCGAGTTCGGGGCGGTGCAACTTCTCGGCTACGACACGTTGACGCGCGTCATCTTCGCCACGCGACTGAGCGACCGGGCGCTGTCGTTCGCCTCGGCAACCGTTCTGCTCGCACTCGCGGTCGCGGTCGTCGTCGCCGAGCGACGCCTACGAGGTCGATCGACGCCGGATCGCAGAGCAGCAGCGGCCGGCACGCGCCGCCCGACCGAGCTCGGATGGCGCAAAGTACCTGCAACACTGACGTGTGCGACGGTCGCCGCCATCGGCATCGCCGTGCCCGTCATCAGCCTCGGCGTGTGGGCACGGCGAGGATTGGCGGCCAATCGAGTGTCGTTCGGCGACCTCGTCGATCCGGCGATCACCACGGCGACGGTCGCAACCATCACCGCCCTCGTGACCGTGATCGTGGTCCTTCCCGTCGCACTCGCCACCACGCGTCGACCAGGTCTCGGACCAAACGTTGCTGCCGGCTTCGTTGTCGGTGGCTTCGCGATTCCTGGGCTCGTGATCGCGCTCTCGCTCGCGGTGCTCGCGCTCAATGTCTCGGCGTTCGGGTTCCTCTACCAGACGCTCCCGTTGCTCATCATCGCCTACGTCGTGCACTTCGGCTCGCAGACACTCACCAGCGCCGAACAGGCCGTTCGCGCCGTGCCCGATGCAGTGCGCGAACAGAGCCAGCTCTTGGAGCCGAACGCCCTCCGACGAGCGGTGCGCGTCGACCTGCCGATCATGCGCCCGGGGCTCCTCGCGGGCGGCGGCCTGGTCATGCTGGCCACGCTCAAGGAGCTTCCCGCAACGCTGCTCCTCGCACCGAACGACTTCTCTACGCTCGCCACCGAGGTCTGGTCAGGGTTGGAGGAAGGCTTCTACGCCGCTGCCGGCTTGGCTTCGCTCACGCTGATCGCCGTCTCCGGAGCGTTGACGTGGCTGCTGGTCCTGCGCCGAATGGACTCGGCCGCGTGAGTCACGCCATCGCTCGCTCCGCTCCCGCTGCGTTAGCCTCGGACGCCATGGTGGGCAGCACGGTGGGTAACACGCGTGGAGCGCTACCGCCCGCGCGCCGCCGAGTCATTCGCCCCTCACTCGCGTCTGTTGCCCTCGACTCGGTGACCGTCGACTACCCGGGCGCCCCGTCGGCAGTCGACAACGCCTCACTCGACATCGATGCCGGTTCGATCGTGGCCCTGCTGGGACCATCCGGGTGCGGAAAGACCTCGTTGCTGCGATCGATCGCTGGGCTCGAGCGTCCCGTCGCCGGATCGGTGTCGATCGGCGGTTCGGTAATGTCGTCCGCTTCGACCTGGGTCAAGCCCGAGCGGCGCAGCGTCGGCATGGTCTTCCAGGACGGGGCGCTCTTCCCGCACCTCACCGTGAATGAGAACATCGCGTTCGGGCTCAAGGCAACGGGCGATCGCACCAGCCGTTCCGAGCGAACCGCCCGCGTCGAAGAACTTCTGACGCTGGTCGACCTCGACGGACTCGGCGACCGACTTCCCGACACGCTGTCAGGTGGCCAGCAGCAGCGTGTCGCGCTCGCTCGCTCGCTCGCGCCGAACCCGTCGGTGCTACTCCTCGACGAACCGTTCTCGGCGCTCGATGCCGGCTTGCGTGTCCAGGTGCGCGCCGACGTCGCCAAGATCTTGCGCGAGGTCGGTGTCACATCGATCTTCGTCACCCACGATCAAGACGAAGCGTTCGTCCTCGGCGACCGAGTGGCGGTGATGCGCAACGGAACGATCGAGCAGATGGCCAGCCCCGATGAGTTGTATCGCTCACCCACATCGCGTTGGGTGGCGAGCTTCGTGGGCGAAGCGAACTTCGTCAGCGGCACACCGTCCGACGGAGGACGCCAGGTCGCCACCTCGCTCGGGTCGGTTTCGATCGACAACGCCGACGACATCGCCGGCGCCGGCGCCGTGTCGGTGGTCATTCGCCCCGAGCAAGTCGAGATCGCTCCCGGCGACGACGCCGAGATCACCGCCGTCGAGTACTACGGACACGACGTTCGCTACGAGGTACGTCTGAGCGACGGCTCATCGATCTCGGCCCGAACCCATCCCGACCGGCTGCTCGAGCGCGGCCAACGAGTCGACCTGGCACTCGACACATCGACGAAGGCAACCGCGTTCGTCACTCACGCCGACGCGCCGTAAACCCTGCGTCGACCGCAGCGATCTGGGCGACCGCCCGCACCACAGACCTGCGGCCGCTCTGCGCTACCGTCCGGCGATGGCCGACACCGTCATCTACCCAGCACGTCGCATCGTCACGATGGACCCGTCGCAACCGGTTGTCGAGGCGGTTGCGGTGCGCGAAGGCCGGGTTCTCGCTGCTGGCTCCCGGGAGGAGTGTGCGAGCTGGGGTCCGCACAAGGTCGACAACCGGTTTGCTGACCTCGTCCTCACGCCCGGCATGATCGAGGCGCACGGCCACAGCCTCGAAGGCGTGTTCGCGCTCCTCCCCTACGCCGGCTGGTTCGACCGGCACCGCCTGGACGGCATCGCCAAGGGCATCAAGACCTACGACGCCCTCATCGACATGCTCGCCGAGCTCGATCAGAAGATGCGCAACGACGGTGCAGGCTCGATGGAACCGATCGTCGTCGGCGGATTCGACCCCATCTACTTCGAAGGCGAGGAACGCCTCACGCGCCATCACCTCGATCGAGTGGCAACCGATCGCCCCATCTTCGTCGTGCACGCAAGCTTTCACCTCGCCACCGTGAACTCGGCGATGCTGGAGACACACGACATCACGAGAGAATCGACGACCGTCGGCGTCGCCCGTGATGCGAACGGTGAACCGAACGGCGAGCTGCAGGAGATCCCGGCCATGGTGCTCGCCACCTCGGCGATGCATCGCATCCTGCGAGCGACCAACGACCCGGCGTCGATCGAGGCGCTCGGACGGATCTGTGCGAATCAGGGGATCACCATGCTCGTCGACCTCGCGTCGGCCGGACTTCAGCGGCCGGAGTCACAGGACCTCTGGCGCAACATCGTGGATCGGGACGACTTTCCGGCGCGCATCATGCAGCGGCATATCGCAGCGCTCCCACCGGGGGCAACCGACTGGGACGAGGCTGCGCAGACCGTCCAACGCCTCGCCGAAGGCGACACCGACAAGCTCCGGACCGCCGGACTGAAGGTTCTCCTCGACGGCTCGATCCAAGGCTTCACGGCCAAGATGGGCTGGCCCGGCTACTACACGGGTACCGACATCCCGGTTGATGCCGGCGTGTGGATGACCGTGCCCGAGCAGGTCCTCGACATCTGCCGGCCGTTCCACGAGCGCGGTATCAACATCCACACGCACTGCAACGGCGACATGACGATCGATCTCTGGATCGACACGGTCGAGCAACTCGTCATCGAACGCCCCTGGCTCGACCATCGCCACACGGTCCAGCACTGTCAGCTCACGACCGCCGCGCAGTACCGCCGGATGGCCAACCTCGGGATGTGCGCGAACATCTTCACCAACCATCTCTGGTACTGGGGTGACCAGCACCACGACATCACGGTGGGGCCCGAACGAGCCCGCAGGATGGAAGCATGCGCCACGGCCGAACGCGAGGGCGTGTCGTTCTCGATGCACTCCGACGCCAACGTGACCCCGCTGGGCCATCTGCACACCATGTGGTGCGCCGTGAACCGAGTCACGCCGTCCGGCCGCGTGCTGGGCCCGAACGAGCGAATCTCGCCGGAATCGGCGCTGCGAGCGGTCACGCTGGGATCCGCGTACCAGCTGCACGCCGACGACGAGTTCGGCTCGATCGAGTGCGGCAAGGCTGCCGACTTCACCGTGCTGGCCGACGATCCACTCTCGGTCGACCCGATGACGATCAAGGACATCGACGTGTGGGGAACCGTCGTGGGCGGAATCCCGTTCGAGCGTCTGATTTCGTCGTGAGCAAGTTCCGGCTCGAGATCCACCACACCACCCACATCGGCAAGATCCCCGTCGAAGTGCTCGATCTCGAGCAGGCCCGTTGGCTGGCGCTGCCGAAGTGGCAGCGGATCACACGCAAGTCGCCGCTGATGCGCGCGAACAAGCTGCTCACCAGCGAGACCGAGCCGCTCGATGGCCACTACGACGATCTCGACGAGGCCATCGCTGCCGCACAAGCCAAAGCTGTCGAGCTCGACGGGGAGATTCGCGTCGACAGTCGTGTCGCCGTCGTCGGTGCTGACGACGGCATCGTGCGGATCGCGTTCTTGCCCGGCACCCGCGGCCGCGCATAGCTCTCGATTCTCAGCGGATCCCCACGATCATCGGTTGGTACGTTCGGGTCGTGAGCTTTACGTTGTTGCCGGCGATCGACGTGGCCGATGGCCAGTCCGTCCGCCTCACTCAGGGTCAAGCTTCCTCACCGAGCGCTCACGGCGACGCGCTCGACACCGCTCGGTCGTGGCAGGCCCAAGGAGCCGAGTGGATTCATCTCGTCGACCTCGATGCCGCATTCGACCGCGGTTCCAACGCCGAGCTGCTCGCGGCGGTCGTCGCTGAACTCGACGTTCGAGTTCAGCTGTCAGGAGGCATCCACGACATCGACTCGCTGGAGCAGGCGCTCGACACCGGATGCGACCGCGTCAACATCGGAACCGCGGGCCTCCATGACCTCGCCTGGTGCGAGCAGGCTATTGCCCGCCACGGTGAACGAGTGGCTGTCGCGCTCGACGTGCGCGTCGACGAAACTCCCGACGGCTCGGTGCGACACAGGCTCGCCCCGCGAGGCTCGAGCCGGGAAGTCGGCGACCTGTGGGACACGCTCGGCCAACTCGACCACGGTGGCTGTCAGCGCTACGTCGTCACTGACGTGAGCAAGGACGGCATGTTGAGCGGGCCCAACATGGAGCTGTATCGAACCGTCACCGGCACCACTTCGGCGGCGGTGATCGCTTCGGGTGGGATCGCGACGATCGACGATCTCGTCACGCTCGCCAGGGCAGGTCGGCGGGCGCCGAATCTCGAAGGATCGGTCGTCGGCAAGGCGCTGTACGAAGGCCGGTTTACATTGCCAGAAGCACTGCAGGAAGTGGCCCTCGCTACCGCACCGGAGCCTTGAGCATCACCTCACGCCAGGTCCACGATGCGACGCCAGACCCAACTCGCCAAGTACGACGTCGACGTCGACGTCACCGTTGCAGTCGATCGACAGACACGCCCGGCCGTCTGGCCGCTGTATCGCTCGCAG
This sequence comes from uncultured Ilumatobacter sp., assembly GCA_938049325.1. GTDB lineage: Bacteria > Actinomycetota > Acidimicrobiia > Acidimicrobiales > Ilumatobacteraceae > Ilumatobacter_A. The sequence goes on from CALICC010000276.1 coordinate 9,295, forward strand.
ATGCACGGCGTCGGTAGCTGCTGGAGCGTCAGCAGCATTCACTCCGAGCTCGCGGATCTGACTTCGTTGCGTCGGCCGTTCGATCAGTCGCCTCGCGCGGACCGCCTCGTCGGCAACACACTCGACGAATCGATAGTCAGCACCGCACGCGTCGACAGCCGCGGTCAGACGCTCGTGAATCTCCGTCCAGTACGACGGCGTGTCGACGATGATCGGCACGCACGATGTCGCCAACAGGTCGTCGACGAGCGAGTAGATGACTGCGTAACTCGCGGCGGACGACTCGGACCACGCGATGTCACTCTCGAGCAACGCCGTCTTGATGGTGTCGAGGTCGAGCACCACCCCACCTGTGCGGTTCGCGATCGCCAGCGCGAGCGTCGACTTCCCTGAGCCGGCGTGACCGGCCATCTGGATGAGCGAGTTACTCACGCCGGGTCACCGAGGTGGCCACGGGCCCTGCCTCGGACGTCGCGGGCGACGGCGACGCGGTGCATGACCCGCCGGTACTCGGCGTAGTCCGAAACTGCATAGTGCTGCGTACCGCGGTTGTCCCACATGGCCACGGTGCCCTCCCGCCATCGCAACCGAACCTGGTGGTCGGGACGGTTGATGATGTCGAAGAGCATCGTGAGCATCCGGGCGCTCTCCGGAGCACCGAGGCCGATGATCCAGCGCGTGTTGGACTCGCTCACGTTGACGTAGGGGCGACCGGTGACCGGGTGGTGCGAGATGATCGGCCACACGGCCGAGCCAACGGTCCCGAGCAACTCGTTGATGCCGTCGTTGCCTCGTTCCGCGTACGGACCGTTGCGAAACGCGCCTGGATCGTGCACGGCCGACAAGCCTTCGAGATCGCGACGCAGTCCGGGGTCGAGCCGATCGTGTACCGAGTACATGGAAGCCCACAACGTGTCGCCTCCGACCGGCGGCACGACCTGAGCCTGCAGGATCGACGCGAAAGGCGGCTCGGTCGTGAAGGTCATGTCGCTGTGCCACTCGGCCGCATCCGGTCGCGCCCCCGGTTCCCAATCGAGCACCACGACGTCGTCGTCGTCGGGGTGGGTGACATACGAGTGGTGGCGAGCACCCAATTCCCCCATCAACCTCCCGAACGCCGCGTGCTCGTGCGGAGCGAGGTGTTGGTTCTCGAAGAACAGCACCTGGTGTTCGAGCAACGCCTCGTACATGGCGTCGCCGAGTGCCTGGTCGGCGCGGCGCAGATCGACGTCGATCACGGTTGCGCCCAACGCAGGCGTCAGGCGCTCGATCGACCACATGCGGGCGAAAGATACTCCAACCGAGCGGCGCCGGGCGCGGAACGGTCTGGCCGCGAGTGGATCGGCTAACCGGCGAGCAAGTGGCGCTGCACGAGTGCGTCGAGATCGGTTGGCTCCAATACGTCGGCAACGCCGATCGCCGTCACCACCGACTCCGACCCGAGCATGTCGGAGCTCTGAGTGACCGACACCGAACGGCCGACTACCTGCACGACTGAACAACCGGCGTCGACACCTGCCGTCCGGACCACACCCTTGAGTCGCAGCACCCCGTCGGGGAGGTGCTCGAGAAAGCGGTCGAGCGCGCCACGATCGACCGGCTCAGCGAATCGGTGCTTCCAGGACACGTACTGTGCGAGCTCCGGCTGATGATCCGCGTCACCGGACGGTTCGAGATGACGCAGGTCAGCTTGGTCGAGCACTACGTCGGCCGGGATCTTTCCGAAGTCGGCCCGGACGGTGGCGGCGGATGAGCGCTCCGACAGCCACTCGCGCACCGCCGCCAGCTGGTCGGGACCGCAGAGGTCGGACTTGGTGAGCACGATGATGTCGGCTCCAGCGAGTTGCCGTCGAATCTCGCCGCCGACGTACCGATCCTTGGCCTGCCGGCGGACCGAGTTGGCAGCTGCGAGCACGACCACGCCGCCCGGCCGAAAGGGCGGAACCGTCCCCCACGCGGCCGCCGCCGCAGGATCCGCGACGCCGCTCGCCTCGATCACCACGTGTTCGAGAGGCGGTTCCAGCTCGGCCAACGTTGCGAGTGTCGACTGGAGACCGTCGCCCAGCGTGCAGCACACGCGGCCGTTGGCCAAATTGACGACGGGGACCTCACCGTCGGTCCCGACGAGTGCGTCCGCGACGAGGACTGCATCAATACCCACGTCACCGAAGTCGTTGACGATCACCCCGATTCTGCTCGTCGCGGTCGCGAGCAACGCGTTGAGCAACGTCGTCTTTCCCGAACCGAGGTAGCCCCCGATCACCGTGATGGGAACGCCCTCGGCCGACGGAACCGTGCCACTCACTCCGACACGAACCCGCCCGCCACGAAGGCATTGTTCACGATGCGTTCGATATCGGTCGACTCACTGGGCGACTGCCCTGCGACCGTGAGCGCCCACACCA
>CALICC010000277.1 GCA_938049325.1 uncultured Ilumatobacter sp.
GACGCAAACGGCGCCACTGCGCTCAACCCGGCAGCGACGGGCCGCCAGGTGTTCCGATCGGAAGAGGCCCCACCGCTGGTGACGCCGGGCGGAGTGGTCGTCACCGAAGGCGACTACGGATCTCAGGTGGCGCTGGTGCCGATCACGCTCGACCGCCCCCACGACGAACCGATCTCGATCTCGGGGATGACGTTCGCCAACGCCGGAGGCCTGGCCGGTGTTGCCACGGCCGGGTCGGACTTCGTCCCGCTTACAGGTTCGGTCACCATTCCTGCCGGACAGACCCTGGTTCAGGTCCCGATCACCGTGCTCGGCGACACCGTCATCGAGACACCGTTGTTGTTCGGTGAATGGCTGATTCTGCAGGTGACCGGTGTGTCGCCGAACGCAACGCTCGACACGTCGACGTTCTTCGGGGTCGGCCTCGTCATCATCGTCGACGACGACTGAGGCCGTCCGACATCCTGCTGCGACGGGCGAAAACCACAACGACCGACGCACCCATCAGGCACGCCGGTCGTCAACTGGCGGAGAGGGTGGGATTTGAACCCACGGACCCCGGAGGGTCAATGCCTTAGCAGGGCATCCCATTCGGCCGCTCTGGCACCTCTCCATTCGAACCCGAAGGTACGAAGCGGCGAGTGTAGCGGCGTGCGACCCAGACCAGATTCGTCGTTTGCGCACCGCTGAATCGCGAGCCGGGTACGTTCCGAGCCATGAGCGACACCGCCATCTCTCCACCGACGGACGCGCTTTCGCCTGACGACGTCGAACGCAAGTCCGCACTCAGCCGAATGAAGCTCGTCGCAACCTCGCTGCTCGTTTTTGCTGCACTCGTGTTCTTGGCGACGTCGCTCGCCAGCAACGACGACGGCGTGATCGGTTACGTCCGCGCCGTTGCCGAAGCCGCGATGGTTGGCGCGCTGGCCGATTGGTTTGCCGTGACGGCCCTGTTCCGGCATCCGCTCGGGATCCCGATTCCGCACACGGCGATCATCCCGAAACGCAAAGATCAGATCGGGCGCAGCCTCGGTGACTTCGTGGAGTCGAACTTTCTCACCGCCGAAGTGATCGACCAACGACTGCGCGGTGCCAGCATCGGCCGCCGTGCCGGCGAATGGCTCGCCGATCCGGCCCATGCCGAGCGCGCAGGCGAAGCCGTGAGCGACGTGTTGCACGGCGGACTCGAAGTGCTCGACGACGACGAAATCCAGTTGGGCGTCGAACACTTCGTCGAGGCGCGCATCCACGCGACCGACGTCGCACCGCTGCTCGGTCGCGGCATCGCGCTCACCATCGAGGGAGGCCATCACCAGCGTCTGCTCGATGCGGTGTTGGTCGGCGCCCGCGGATTTCTCGAAGACAACCGGGGCGTCTTCCGCCGCCGCCTCGACGAAGAGTCGCCGTGGTGGGTGCCCGACGGCATCGACGATCGCGTGTTCGACAAGATCTACACCGCCGTCGGCCGGTTCGTCGACGACGTGCACTCGTCGCCGCGCCACGAGGTCCGAGCTGCCGTCGACCAGCGAGTCGGCGACTTCGCGGAGCGGTTGCAGAACGATCCGGCCCTGCACGCGAAAGGCGAAGAACTCAAAGCCGAGCTGCTCGCCCACCCGGAGTTCAGACGCTGGATCGACTCGCTGTGGGGCGAGGCCAAGCAAGCGATGCTCGAGGCGACCGACGACCCCGAGAGCGAGCTGCGGCGACGGCTGGTCGGCAGTCTGCAGCGGCTCGGCACGCGACTCGCCACCGAGCCGGAGTTGCAGCGCAAGATCGACGACTGGGTGTCGACTGCGGTCGCACATGTCGTGGAGAACTATCGAACCGAAGTCAGCGAGATCATCTCGTCAACGGTGGCTAAGTGGGACGCCGACGCGACGGCCGAAAAGCTCGAGCTGCAAGTCGGTCGAGATCTGCAGTTCATCCGCATCAACGGCACCATCGTCGGCGGTCTCGCCGGCTTCGTGATCCACGCCGTCGGCGAACTGCTCTGACGCTTGACGGCGAGCGCCGTTATCGTGACGAACGGAACGGTGGCAGAGCGGACGAATGCACCCGCCTTGAAAGCGGACGAGGTTTACGCCTCCGGGGGTTCGAATCCCCCCCGTTCCGCCAATGCGATGTCGCATGACATCGTGCAACGCCCGAACCCCGCAACGGGTTCGGGCGTTGTGCTCTATGCGATGTAGCGCAGCCGACGCCGACGGCGAGCCGTGACCAGCAGGAAACCGCCAACGAGCAGCAGCGTGATCGCCGACTGCAGAATCGGTTCGCCGACGCCGCCGGTGCGCGGCAGGTTCCCAGCGATGACCGTCACCGTGGCTTGGTCGTCGTCGTCGTTGCCGTCGGGGTCGACCACGTCACCTTCGACCGTGGCGACGTTGGTGAAGAAGCCGACGCCATCCGGTGAGGACACGACGGTCAACGTCGCCGACTCGCCGTTGGCCAGCTCCCCAATCGTCCACAACCCCGACACCGGGTCAAACGCTCCGATCGACGTGACCGACGAAATGAGCGTCATCCCCGCCGGCAGTTGATCGGTGACCACGACGCCGGTTGCCGGATCGGGACCCTGGTTGACCACGGTCACGGTGAAGGTGACCGGCACGCCGGGCCGAACCTGCGGCAGATCGACCACCTTGGTGATGGAGAGGTCGGCGGTGCGGATGATCTCCACGGTGGCCACATTGCTCGTGACCGGCGACAGCAGGCACGTGCAGCTCAGCTCCGCCACGTTGGTCAACGGGCCGTTGCCGACAGCGGTCGCCACGATGACGATCTCGACGACGCCCCCGTTTGGCGGCACGGAGAGGTCGGAACAGGTGACGTCGTTGCCCGCGACGGCACACGGCTGGCCGCCGACGGTTGCGGACACGACCTCGACGCTGTCGGGCACCGAGTCGGTCACGGTGACCGGCGTGGCGATCGACGTGCCGTCGTTGGTGACGGCGATCGTGAATGTGACGTCGTCGCCGAAGCCGACCGTCGGCGCACTCGTGGTCTTCGCGAGACTGAGGTCGACGTCGGTGATCGAGTTGACCGCCGTGCTCGTGTCATTCAACGGGTCGGGATCCGGAGTCAGCGACCGCACCGTGGCCTCGTTGCTCAACTCGAGCTCGGTCACGTCGGCACGGAGCACTGCGTTGATCGTGATCGAGATGGTGTCGCCATCGGCAATCGTGGGCACCACACACTCGACGTCGAAGCCACTGAGCGTGCAGCCGAGGCCGCCATCGACGAGCTCGATCGTCGCAACGTCGAGGGCGGTCGGCAACGAGTCGGTGATGACGACGCCTTGCGCGTCGGACGGTCCGTTGTTCGTCACGACAACCGTCCATGACACGGGTCGGCCCCCGAGCACGTCAGTTGTCGGACCGGTCTTCACGATGCTCAGATCGGCAGCGGTCACCGTCGGGTCGGAGGCGGTTGCGATGTCGTTGCTCGTGTCGTCGTCGAACGTCGACGAGGTCGTCGTCGCCGTGTTCTCGATCGTTCCCGGCAACGTGTCGGCGGGCAGATCACCGGTGACGGTGATCGTCGCCGAGCCGTCGGCCGGAACCGTCCCGAGAACACAGTCGAACGAGTCACAGTCACCCTGAGACGATGAGATGACCACCCCGGTGAGGATCGCGGGCACCGTGTCAGCCACCGTCACGTCGAGTGCATCCGATGGCCCAGCGTTGTCGACCGTGATGGTCCACGTGACCGGCTCGCCGGCAACGACCGGACCCGACGTGACGGCCTTCGTGGTCGTCAAACGAGCAAGCGTGTCGATGTCGGGATCGGCTGACGCCTCGTTGTTGTCGGGAACGGGGTCACCGGTTGCCGCTGTGGTGGTCGCCGTGTTCGGTGCGAGGTCGAGCACGCCGCTCGCCACGCTTGCCTCGATTGTCAACTCAGCGGATTCTCCGACGGGAATGTCGCCAACCACACACGGCACCGCGGTACATCCGCCCGCCGTCGACGACACCGCGTCGAGCGTGAGGCCAGCCGGAAGCACATCATCGATCTCCACGGCGAGCGCAGTGGAAGGTCCGAGGTTGGTGACGGTGATGATGTACGTGACCTGCTCGCCTGCGATGACGGGATCGGGATCTGCGATCTTCTCGAGGCTCAGGTCGGCCTGCGGGAGCACTTCTTCATCGACCGACGCCGTGTCGGGCGATGTGTTGGGGCCCTGCGGCGTGGTCGTCGTGACCGCTGCCGAGTTCGACAACGTGCCGAGGAAGCTCGGATCGAGGGTGCCCGTCACGACCACGGTGAAGTCACCGGGTGCCAGCGTGCCCACATTGCAGGTGAGGTCCTGCCCGCTGAACGAACAGGAACCCTGATCGGTGGTCAGTGCGGTCAAAGCCGGGTCGACTGCGTCGGTCACGACGACGTTCTGCGAGTCCGACGGACCGGGGTTCGTGACCGTGATCGTGTACTGCACGGGTTGTCCGGGAACCGCGGGCACGGTGTCGATCGTCTTTGCGATCGCGAGGTCGGCAACCGGCGCGACCGGCGTCGAGATGGTCGAGCTGTCGGGTTGACCACCGACTGGTTGGGTCGTCGACGTGAACACCGACGCGGTGTTCGAGATGTCGGCGGTGACCGACGGGGCGACCGTGCCGGTGATCGTGACGGTCTGGACGCCGGGCTCCATCTCACCGAGCAGGCAAGCAACAGCCGTGTTGCAACCGCCCAGCGTCGACGTTGCCGTGATCGAACCGGGAACGAGGTCGCCCAGCGTGGTGTCGGTGACGGCGACACCCTGCGCATTCGATGGTCCGAGGTTGGTGACGGTCAGGGTGTACTCGATTGCCTCGCCCGGCACCGCGGGCGTGGGGAGCGCCGTCTTCACGATCGTCACGTCAGCGACCGCGTCGACGTCGAGGTCGACGAAGTTGCTGTCGTTCGTGTCGTTCGGGTCAAGGGTGTCGGAGGAAATCGACGCGTCGTTGCGCAGAGTCGCGTCCTGCGCAACGCCGGGATCGATCAGCGCGTCGAAGGTGATTGCAATCGGAACCCCGACGGCGACGTCGCCCAGCGCGCACTCGACGTCAGCTCCGGCGAGCACGCAGCCAGCTGCGGGCAACGAGGCCGCGACCGGGATGATTTCGGCGGGCAGATCGTCGACGACGATCACGTTCCGAGCGACCGACGGGCCGTTGTTGATCACGTTGATCGTGTACGTCACCGTTTCACCGGCAACACCGGGATTCGGCGTGACCGTCTTCGACACGACGGCGAGGTCGGCTTCGGTGCCGATCGTGACGGTCGCATCGTCTTCGGCAGGGGCGACTTGCGGCGTGATCGTGTCGGCCTTGGCGACGTTGACGATGTCGCTTGCGTCGGCGAGGTCGGGATCAAACGTGACCGCGTAGGTGAACACCACGGGCGCAGCGCCCGGGAGCAGCTCACCGAGATCGCAGGTCAAGACGTTGCCCGGCGCGGTGCACCGAGGGTCGAGCGAACCCGAGTCGATGGTGACTCCGATCGGAAGCGCGTCGCCCACGACGGTTGCCTCGGCCGACGATGGCCCGATGTTTCCGACGGTGATCGTGTACGTGATTTGGTTGCCGGCGAGCACCGTCGGTGCCGACGCTGCCTTGTCGATCGTGAGTTCGGCGAGACGGGTGACACCGATCGAGTCGACCGCGTCGTTGCTGGACGGGTTTCGGTCAGGCGTGTCGGACGTGGCGGTTGCGGTGTTGCTGACGGGTCCGGCGGGTTGCGTCGGGCCGACGAGTGCGGTGACCTCGACGCTCATGGTCGCGCCCACGGCGAGTGCGGCGTTGTCGCACGTGATCGACGTCGGTGTTGTGACACACACGCCATTGGTCGCGTTTGCGAACGAGTCGATCGTCCAGCCGGTCGGCAGGTTGTCGACGAGCCGTGCATTGGCGGCGACCGACGGCCCGTTGTTCGTGACCGAGATCGTGAACGTCGTCGTTTGCCCGGCGATGACGCTGGTGTCGTCGAACGACTTACTCGACACGAGGTCGGCGTTCGTGAGCAGCGTCGCGGTTGCCTCGGCTTCGTTGTTCGAGAGGTCGGGGTCGGCGTCGGTAGTGGCCACCTGCGCGGCGTTGACGTCGACCGCTCCGGCGCCGGCGTCGATCGTGCCGGAGATCGTCAGCGAAATGGACTCGCCGACCGCGAGGTCGTCGGAGAAGGTGCAGCTCACCAGCCGGGTCGCCTCGGTGTAGGAGCACTCGGTGGTGTTGCTCAACGTGACCGCGGCGGCTGTCGGAACGATCTGGGCCGGCAACGTGTCGGTGACGACGATGTCGGCGAGCGCATCTGACGGCCCGTCGTTGAACACTTCGATGGTGTACTCGAACGGCAGGCCGGCGGTCAGACTCGGGTTGACCAACGTCTTGAGGATCCGCAGGTCCGGTGCGGTCACGATGGGATCGGTGGTCGTTCCGTTCGGGTTGCTGGCATCGTTGTTCGACGGGTCGGGGTCGTCGGTTGAACTGGTCGCGGTCGCCTGGTTGACGAGTGAGCCGGTGGCGTCGGGCTCGACCAACACGTCGACGACGATCTGAACGGCGGCTTGGTCGGGCAAGGTGCCAAGGTCGCACTGCAGCGTGCCACCGAGCACCGAACCGTCGTGGGCGCACGCCCCGACGGGACTACTGGCGCTGACGAACGCCACCGCTCCCGGCAGC
>CALICC010000278.1 GCA_938049325.1 uncultured Ilumatobacter sp.
GGCCTCGTCGGCCGGCTCCGGTTCGGCGACAGCGGGCTCGACAACAGCGGGTTCGGCGACGTCGTCCGCGGTATCTGCGTCCGACGACTCGGCATCGTCGGACGATGCGGAATCGACCGGCTCGACCTCGCCAGACGACTCGGCGTCGTCGCTCGGCGCATCGCCGTCATCAGCGGCAACGGCACCACCTGCAACGCCACCAGCAGCAACGTCACCAGCAGCAACGTCATCGCCGGCATCGTCATCGCCGGACAGGTCGTTGGTTGGCTCGTCGGGAACGTCGGCCTGTGGTGCGTCGAGGTCGATCACGGCGTCGCCCGCCGCACGCTCGGTGTCGACGTCGTCGAGCTGATCTGTCGCGCCGTCGGCGATCTCCGCGTTGGCAGCCGCCTCATCGGCTGCCTCCGGGTCGGCGGGCGCTGCTTCGACCTGCACCGTGTCGACCTGCACCGTGTCGACGACGAGCGTGTCGTCCTCTGCCACCTCAGCGACATCTGCGGCATCATCGACGACAGGGAGTTCGGCTTCCGGCGTCTCCTCGGCGTCAACAACGCCGGCAAGTCCGGTCGCCGGCGCTGGCCGCTCGACGCCGCCGGTCGGGTCGGACGGACGACGCAACGCGGTGGTATCGAAGAGGCCGGTGGCGATGATCGGGATCGGTGTCGGCTTCGGCAGCTTCGGCGCAGCCTGTACGAGCGAACGCCCGAATTCTGCGGCGGTGAACCGGTCGGCCGACTCGGGGCGAGCTGCACGCTCGAGCACGGCTGCCAGCGCGCCGAGGTCAGCCGACACAGGCAAGAGTTTGTCGACTCGTGCGGAAAGCGTGGCGACCGTCGAGTCAGCGGCGAACGGCACGGATCCCGTGACCGCCTCGGTGAGCACGAGCGCAAGCGCGTAGACGTCGGTTTTGGAGTCGATCGGCAACCCGAGAGCCTGCTCGGGCGACGCATAGCGAGCCACATGAGTCGGCAAGCTGGCCACATCCGTCCAGCTCGGCTCGGCCAACAGCCGCGCCATGCCGAAGTCGACAACCCGCAACCGCCGGTCAGCGCCGAACACCATCTTCGACGGGTTCAGCTCGGTGTGGAAAAGCCCCTTCTGGTGCGCGGCATCCAGCGCGCGACACGCTTCCAAGCCGACCACGAGGGCCTGGCCGGGTTCGAGCAGGCGGCCGCGGTCGAGAAGATCGCGCAGGCTGCCGCCACCGAGCGCGTCGACCACCCAGAAAACGGTCGACTCGCCGTCGAATTCGACTTCGCCCCAATCTGCCACCGACGCGATGTTCGGGTGCGTCAGCGCGTTCGAGATCTCGGCGAGACGTCGAAACTTGCGACGAAACTCGTCGTCTCCCGCGAGCTCAGGGCGGACGATCTTGACGGTGACTCCACCGTCGTTCTCAAGATCCACGGCATCGAGCAGCACCGTGTTCGCTCCAACCGAGACCACCTTGGCGACCCGATACCGGCCCGCGAGAACACTGCCTTCGACAAGGCTCCCCGCTCGATCTGTTTCGTCGTTTTCCACCGAATGAGACGCTATCGCCTGCGTGTTCTGGGATGAGGCCAGGCACACTGATGCCGTGAGCGAATCCGAGCTCGACCAGAGTCCCAGCGAGCACAACGAAACAGACACGGCGGCCGACCTCGAGGTGTCCAACGAGGCAGCGGCCGCCGAAGATGATGCCGAGGCGCCGAGCCGCGAGTCGCCGTTCAAGCGCCTCGACAAAGGGCTCCTCACCGCGTACTTCGTGATCGCGTGCGGCCTGTTCGCCATCATCTGGGCCGTCACGTCGGCCATCACGGGAACCGACGGCATCGATCGTCCTGACGCGATCGAGCGTCTGTCCCCCGTCGAGAACGCCCAGCAGGTCGTCCAGCAGGAGCAAGTCGTCGTCGACCTGCAGTTCGGCTACGAGGCCGCCCTCGTCATCGACGGCATCGAGCTGCCGACGGCGCGGATTGGCGAGTTCGTCGGCGACCTCGACCCCGAGAACGCAGGGGTGCAGGTCGAAGCTCCTCCCACGGCCGTCTTCGACCCGGGCAACGCTCGTATCGAGTTCCGCCCCGGGAGGGACGCACTCATCGAGAGCTTCAGCGAAGGACGCCACGAAGTACAGGTCATCTACTGGAAGGTCGAAGAGGGCCGAGCGAACGCGCTCAGCTATCGCTGGAGCTTCGACGTCGTCTGAGCGACCGTTCGACTCAACCGTCGTCAACCGCCGCGGCGTCATCGACCGCGAACCGCTCCGGCAATGCGCCCGTGTCGAGCAGCGCCACGAACTCCGCTTCGTCGATGACGGGCACGCCGAGCGATTCGGCCTTCGTGAGCTTGCTCGCTCCGGCCGACTCGCCGGCAACCAAAGCAAACGTTTTCTTGCTGACGCTTCCCGGACTCTTGCCGCCTCGCGAGGTGATGGCTTCTGCGGTCTGCTCGCGATTGAAACCCGCCAACGTGCCCGTCACGACCACGGTCTTGCCGTCGAGCGTCTGAGGCGTCGCTGCGCGCTCGGCCTCGGCCCGGGCCGCCGCGTCCGGATCTCCGAAGTTCACACCCGCAGCACGGAACTTCTCGATGTACGCCTGATTCGACTCCTGCGCGAACCATTCCGCCACCGTTGTCGCGATCACACCTCCGACACCGTCGACGGCTGCCAGCTCTTCGACCGACTTGGCGGTGATCTCGTCGAGCGTGTGGAACGCGTCGGTCAACGCAGCTGATGCCGACGGCCCCAGATGGCGCACACCGAGCGCGGTCAAGAACTTCGGCAACGGACGTTCGGTCGACTTCTGGATCTCGTCGACGAGATTCTGTGCGCTCGTCGTGCCGACGCGGTCGAGTTCGACGAGCTGCTCGACCGTGAGCAAGTACAGGTCGGCCGAGTCCTTCACGAGACCCGCCTCGGCGAGCTTGTCGACCATCTGCTCGCCAAGGCCTTCGATGTCCATCGCCCCGCGCGAGGCGAAGTACGCGATGCGCTGGTTGCGCGTGGCGGGACAGTCGGGCGCGAAACAACGTGTGTCGGCTTCGCCCTCGGGCTGCACCAGTGGCGTTCCACACGCTGGACAGTCCTGCGGGAACTCCCACGGGACGCTGTCGGCTGGGCGTGCGGCCAAGACCGGACCGACCACTTCGGGAATGACGTCGCCCGCCTTGCGGACGATCACGGTGTCGCCCGGGCGGACGTCTTTCACCCCGACCTGCTCGCGGTTGTGCAGCGTGGCCATGCCGACGGTCGATCCGCCGACGAAGACCGGGTCGAGCACGGCGAACGGCGTCGCTCGCCCGGTGCGGCCCACCGACACCTGGATGTCGAGCAACGTCGTGGTGCGCTCTTCGGGTGGGAACTTGTAGGCGATGGCCCACCGCGGTGCACGAGAGGTGAAACCCAGGACGTCGCGCTGCGCGAGGTCGTCGACCTTGATCACAACGCCGTCGATCTCGTAGTCGAGGTCGTGGCGATGCTCTTGCCAGTGGAGACAGTGTGCGGCGACTTCGTCGATGGACGAGAACGCTCGGACGTGCTCGTTGACGGGAAAGCCGAGCGAGGCCACGAAGTCGAGCTCTGCCTGATGGCTGTCGAGCGACGGCTTGGTTCCGTCGGCAGCCGAGATCTGGCCGAGTTGGTAGCTGAAGAACGACAATTCGCGCTCCGCAGTCTTGGCGGCGTCCTTCTGACGCAGGCTGCCGGCAGCTGAGTTCCGCGGGTTGACGAACGGTTTCTCCCCGGCTGCGGTGGCGCGCTCGTTGAGCCGCTCGAACGCCGAGGTGCTCATGTAGACCTCGCCGCGCACCTCGACCAGTTCGGGCGGTTGTGGGCTGGTGAGCTCGTGTGGGACATCGGCGATCGTCGCCACGTTTGCAGTGACGTCCTCGCCACTGCGTCCGTCGCCGCGTGTGGCAGCCCGAACGAATCGACCCTGCTCGTATCGCAAACTCATCGCCAGTCCGTCGAACTTCAATTCGCAGACGAAGGTCGGCGTACCGCCGTCGAGCCCGCGCACCACACGGTCGGCCCATGCACCGAGCTCCTCGGCGTCCATGGCGTTGTCGAGGCTCATCATCGGGACCTCGTGCACCACCTCTGCAAATGTCGCGTTGATCGCGCCGCCGACCTGCTGCGTCGGGGAGTCGGGCGTGACGAGGTCGGGATGCTCGTCCTCGAGGGTGCGGAGTTCGCGTACGAGATCGTCGTAGTCGGCGTCGCTGATCTCCGGATCGTCGAGCGTGTGATAGCGCTCGTTGTGGTGAGCAATCGCCGTTCGGAGCTCGTTGATTCGTGTTTCGACTTCCACGCTCATCGGTGCGAACCGTATCCGGCGCGTTTGCGTTCGACGGTGGTTGGCGGCGGACCGTCAGGCGCCGAGCGCGAGGCGCGTGGTGAGCGCCTGTGCCTTCACGCGTTGGCCGATGTCGGCGCTCAGTCGGGCGACGCGACGTGCAGTCGACACCTGGTGATGGGCAAGCCCACACACGGGCGTGATGAGGCTCTGGCGGCGCAGCATGACCGGGTCGATGCCACGCTCGACGAGCAGACACCACACATCGGACAATTGCCGCCAATAGCGATCGGCCTTGACCGGCAGCGGACCGCCTGTCGGCAGCGCGCCCCACGCGATGACACCGCCGTTCTGAATGAAGCGACCGAGGTATCCGGCGTACTCGACGAGGTCTTCAGACAGTGGGATCGAGATCACCTGCGGGCCAGCTTCGAGCATGGTTGCCACGTCACAGGGCCCACAGCAGTGGATCCCGACCGCGACGCCCGGGCCGACCGCCGCCATCCCGGTCGAGATCAGGTCGACCGCCACGTCGGGCGGGATCGGAAAGTCGGGCGCCATCAGCTCGACGAGGCGCGGTTCGTCGAGCAGCATCAACTGCGGGCTGTTCGGGAGCACTTCGGCCACCGCTGCGCTGATCTGTGAGACGTGATGGCGGACCGCCTCCGCCGCGATACTGAACGCCGCGGCATTGCGGAGCCCGGCGCGTTGCAGGGCGGTGCCGAGGGTGACCGGACCGACGAATTGCCACTTCACTGGAGCGCCGTCCAGGTGCACTGCCGCCGCGAGATCCAAGAACGCCCTGAGGCCGCCGAAGGCGTCAGCACCCAGATCGGTGGTGATCGGTACCTCATCGACCAATCCGACCGGGTCGACGGCGAAGCTGCCGTACTGACCAAACGACACTCCGGGAAGACCGCCGATCGCCTGACCGATCATCCCTTCAGCCGGGGAGCGTGTGGGCAGCGATGGGATCGTGGCGATGTCGAATTCGGCGATCGAGAACGCCGCAGCTGCCTTTTCGTCGCGGTGCGGCAAGCTGCCGATTCCGACCGACTGGCCGTTCGCAAAGCGCGCCACGGAGGGCATCGAGCGCTCCTGGGACGGCGGCGTGACAGACGGCATGATGTCACGTTGGTGCCCCGAGGGTGCGATAGACAAATCTATTCCGATGTCCACTGCCGATCCTGTGACGCCTCAACCGTCGATTTCGACGAAATCGGCAGCGGCGCGGGCGCTTCCCTGGGTCGTACGACTGGCATGGGTTGCTGTTGCCGTCGTCGGCGGAACGGCGCTCGAAGCCGCCGTCGCCGAACGCAGCGCCGCAGTCGCCTGGGTCACTGGCATCGGAGCGTGGGCGATCTTCGCGATGGTCGCGATCGCAGTGTTGATCCCGTCGGTCCTCTCGCTGACCGTGGCCCGCGTCGGCACGCCGCTCGCCCTCGCCGCCGCTGTCGGCTCGGCGTTCGCTGGAGCACCGGCCGCCGACGTCGGCCTGCTCGCCGTGCCGGCCCTCGTGGCCGTCGCTGCCGTGTTCACTGCCGACACCGGCCGGTGGATGGTGCAAGCCTCCGCATACGGCGACGAGGATCGCCTCCCGCTCCGCAGCCCGGCCGCCACCGGCGCCGCTGCGGTGATCTCCTGGTTCGTCTGGACCGCTGCGATCATCTCCGGGCCGCTCTTGCTGGCCGCTCAGAACGTGATCGTCGGTATCCCGGTCACACTCGTCGCCATCGCCGCGACCGTGTTCGTGGCTCCACGCTGGCACCAGATGTCGCGCCGCTGGCTCGTGCTCGTTCCGGCGGGCCTCGTCATCCATGACCCGGTGGTGCTGGCCGACACACTCATGGTGCGAACCGATCAGCTCACCGGCATTGGTTTGGCCCGCGCCGACACCGGGGCAGCCGACCTCACGGGACCGGCAAGTGGCCACGTCGTGGAGATCAGCACTCGCGAGTCGGTCTCGACCGTGTTCGCCTTCACGCCGTCCGAACCGAACGGTAAGGCCATCCACATGACGTCGTTTCTGGTCGCGCCCAGCCGACCTGGCGAAGCGCTGAAACGGGCATCGGCGCGCAAGCTTCCGATCACCTGACTGGGTAGCACCGGTGCCGGAACCAAAAGGACCCAGGGACTGGGTAGCAGCGGTGCCGGAACCAAAAGGACCCAGTCAGCGGCAGATGCCGCCGCCGAGAACGCGACGGTCGGCGTCGTCGTAGAACACGACGCTCTGGCCCGGCGCGATCCGTGGCTGCGGCTCGTCCCACGCGACGTGAACCGTCGGACCCTGCGAGCTGATCTCGGCGCCACGAGTTGCACCGTGCGCGCTGCACTGCACTCGCACGCTCCCTTCGACCGGCTCGGCGACCCACGTGACGTCGACGACCTCGAGCGAAGGACGCAGCAGGTCGTCGCGGTCGCCGACGGTGACGAGTCGCTGCTCGACATCGACGTCGACGACGTAGCGCTTCGGTCCGCCGCCCGGCAGGCCGAGGCCCTTGCGCTGACCGACCGTGACCATCTCGACCGCGTCGACTTCTCCCACGGCATGACCGTCGGCGTCGACGACCGAACCTCGCCGAAACGGGATCCGGTCACCAAGAAAGGTCTCGCGTCCGTCTGACTTGGTGATGAAGCAGACGTCCTGGCTGTCGGGCTTGCCGGCCGTGCGGAGATCGATCTCAGCGGCGCGAGCGCGAACGTCGGACTTGTCCATCCCGCCGACCGGGAAGAGCGTGCGGGCGAGTTGCGTCTGATCGAGCATGTGCACGACGTAGCTCTGGTCCTTCTTGGCGTCATGGCCGCGTTCGAGCGTGAGCGTGCCGTCGGGTCGCCGACCGATCGCTGCATGATGGCCCGTTGCCACTGCGTCGAACCCGAGCAATTCGGCACGTTCGGCAAGCCGCGCGAACTTGACCGAGCGGTTGCATTCGATGCACGGGTTCGGCGTCACGCCATTGGCGTGCGCTTGCACGTACGGCTCGACGACGTGCTCGTCGAAGTCGTCGCCGAAGTTGAAGACGAGATGGTCGATGTCGAGTTGTTGCGCGACCCGCCGAGCGTCATCGACGTCGGACACTGAACAACAGCCGGTATCGGAGTCGCCACCCCAGAGCTTCATCGTCACGCCGACCACCTCGTGGCCCGCCTCTTTGAGGAGGAGCGCGGCAACAGACGAGTCAACCCCGCCGCTCATCGCGCACATCACCTTCATGACCTTCAGGCTAGGGAATTCTCACGGCGAGGGAACCAAACACGGTCGCCAAGCGTCACAAGTATGTAGGGGCGTACTCTCATGCACCGGGCGAAGGAGCAGACCAGTGACCATCGAATTCGACGCATTCACGACCGATCCGGCACCAGGCGGCCAGCCGAGACGACGTGTCGCAGCTGCGCTCGGCGCAACGATGCTCGTTGCCGCGGCCGGAGGAATCGGATTCGGGCTGGGTCAGAACGCCAGCGACAACGCCGAATTGGCACCGGCCGACCAACCGGCGAGTACCGACGCTGCGGGGTCAGCCAGCGACTCGGCAACCGACGCGCCCGTCACTCCGGCCACCATCGCACCTGTCGAACCGGTTGCCACCGAACCGGTCGAGGCCATGACCGAATCAGCCGTGACCGAGTCAGAGGGCGACGCCATCGACATCATTGCATCGGGTGGCGGAGGCTGGTCGATGTTCGGTGACCAGCCCATGCAACTCCTCCTTGAACGGACCACCGATACCGGGGTGCTCGTTCGCGCACACCTCGGTGAGACCTGGGAGCAGGAGTACAACGAATTCGACGACTTCGGCGGGCCCGAGGGTTGGCGGCCGCCAGCATGGTGCTTCGAGTCGGGCCAAGTCCGCATCGCTTTGGGTGGTGGCGCTTCGACCGGCGCCGACGTGATCGACGTCGGATCGGTGAGTTGGTGGAACGAACCGTACGAAGGGCGCGCGGTGAGCCATCTCACGATGGGCGCAGTCGACGGGAACCCCCACCGCGTGGTGTTCGTCCAGGCGCCAGCAGACGTCGACAGCGTCTCGGTGACATTCGGCGACGGTGCCACCGACTCGACCACGCCGAGCAACGGTGTCGCGCTCCTGGTTGTGCCGGGAGCACCTGAGACCATCGTCCACGAGGACGGCGACTACACCTGGATCGAGTACGTCCGCGACTTCGACGTCACGTTCAACGCCTCTCAGGGCGAGGCCATCAACGTCGACGGACGTCAGTCCGGCTGGGAGGATCCAGCGTTCCAAGCATCGTGCTCACCGCCTCCGCCCGCACTCCCGGAACCGGGCGAGCAGCCCGCCGACGCTGACGTACAGGAGCAAGTCATCGTCGAGTTGATGGCCTTGATCTACAGCAATGACGACAGTGCCGAGAACGCCAACCGGATCGACGACCCGACCGGTATCGCCGAAGCGCGCGAGCAGGTTCGCGCAGGCGGTTTCGAAGAGGCGGCCGCGAGCGCGGCAGCGATCGTCGAGGAACTGGTGTTCACCAGCCCGACCGAAGCCTGGTTCCGCTACCGAATCGAGACCACGACGGGGACCTTCGACCAGCGGTTCGGCATCGCGGTCGACATCGACGGGCAATGGAAGATCACCCGGAACACGATCTGCCAAGACCTTTCGCTCGCAGGCGGCGACTGCGGCGGCAACGTCGAGATGATCCGCCCGCCCGGGAGCTGATTCAGCGGCGGCCGTGCCCGCGAAGGCGCTGCACGGCGGCGACGATCACGTCGACGCCTCGATCGACATCAGCCTGCGTCGTCGTGTGTCCCAGGCTCAGCCGCAATGCGCCGAGCGCCACCTCGCGGTCGACGCCCATCGCCGCGAGCACGTGCGACGGCTCCATGGCCCCGCTCGCGCACGCCGAAGCCGCCGAAGCACAGACGTCGGCTTCGTCCAGCAGATAGAGCAATGCCTCCGATTCGACTCCGCCGACACAGAGGTGCGCGGAGCCCGCGACCTTCTCGACGGCAGCATCCGCGGGAATCGTCTCGATCACATCGTCGAGTTCGTCGACGATCCCGGCGACGAGGCGATCTCGCAGCTCGGCCAGCCGCTCACGTTCGGCGTCGCGCTCGATGTCGGTGAGGCGCAGCGCTTCGGCCAGCGCCACGATTCCGGCGACGTTGTGCGTTCCGCTGCGGCGCTCGCGCTCTTGGCCGCCGCCGATGATCAACGGCGCAACTCGCGGTCCTCCGCGCTCGACAAGGACGCCGACACCCTTCGGGCCGCCGAACTTGTGTGCGCTCAACGAAAGAAGATCGACATGAGGCGTGATTTCGCGCAGATCCAGCCAACAGGGCGCCTGTACCGCGTCGGTGTGGACGAGCGCGTCAGGCGCCATCCGACGCACGACGCGTGCGGCCGCCGCGATGTCGGTCACGGTGCCGACCTCGTTGTTGACCGCCATCACGCTCACCACCGACACCTGTTCACCTCGGGCGACGATCGCGGCCAACGTTCGTTCCAGTTCGTCGAGGTCGAGACGGCCGTACGCATCGACGCCCACGACGGCTCCGTGCACCGACTCGACGACGTGCAGCACTGCGTGGTGTTCAGCTGCCGAGCACACGGCAACTCCGCCCAGGCGTTCGACGGCGCCGGAGATCGCCATGTTGTCGCTCTCGGTTCCGCACCCGGTGAACACGACCTCGTTCGGGCGGCAACCGGCCACGTCAGCAACGACGTCGCGAGCTTCGTCGATCGCACGACGCGCTCGGCGCGCAAAGCGGTGAGACCCCGATGGGTTGGCATACACCCCGGCATAGAAGGGTGTCATTGCCTCGATCGCCTCAGCGCGCATCGGCGTCGATGCCGCGTGATCGAGATAGGTGATCGCAGCGTCCACGCTGTCAGGCTAGGTGGTCGTCCGGCGTGCGACCTCAGGCCCAGGGGTGTTGTCCGGGCGGACCCGGCATGGTGGCTGACATCGGCGTTGGCGGCGCACCTTTGGCCTGACCCGGGCCATTGCGCCGCTGATAGCGCGCCATCGCGCAGATCAGGAACGCTTCGGGCGCGATGTGCATCGGTGGAGTGTGACGCACGGTGGCGGCGAGACGCGTCGCCAGGTCGCGCGCGAGCGAGTGTCGGATCGACGGCGACAACGCAGCGCCGCGCGTCAAGAACGACCGGACGACCGTGTATTGCTCGACGGTGATCGCCGTCGGGTCGATCGTTTCGGCGTAGGTCTCGTGCCCGTACGGGGCGCTGAACCAGAGCGCCGGCGTGATGACGTACTTGTCGGGGTCACGGATGACCATGGTGCCGGCGATCAGGTCGCCGACGCGTTGATGCCGCGGCGTGATCGTGACGAAGAGTGCACCCGTGATGCCGCCCGGCGGCAGCACTTTGTCAACCACGCCGCCCATTGCGCGCAGCGTTGCTTCGCGAAGTCGGATCGGTGCCCCGTCGACGGTCACAGCTCGGATACCGAG
>CALICC010000279.1 GCA_938049325.1 uncultured Ilumatobacter sp.
CGCTCATCCTCGCGCCGAACAAGTCGCTGGCAGCTCAGCTCGCGCAAGAGATGCGCGACTTCTTCCCGAACAACCGGGTCGAATACTTCGTTTCGTACTACGACTACTACCAGCCCGAGGCGTACATCCCGTCGAGCGACACCTTCATCGAGAAGGACTCGTCGGTCAATGATGAGATCGACCGACTGCGCCATTCGGCAACCGCCGCCTTGTTGACGCGGCGTGACACGATCGTGGTTGCGTCGGTCTCGTGCATCTACGGCATGGGCAACCCCGAGGAATACCGCGGGCATCTGCTCGACCTCAACGTCGGGGTCGACTACGACATGCGATCGATTCTGCGGCGATTGGTCGACATGCAGTACGACCGCAACGACATGACCCTTGGTCGAGGCAACTTCCGCGTGCGCGGCGACACGATCGAGGTGCACCCCGCGTACGAAGAGAACGTGTTGCGGATCGAGATGTTCGGCGACACGGTCGAGCGGATCACCACCATCGACACCGTGACAGGCGAGAACCTGCGCGACCTCGATCGTGCCTACGTTTTTCCGGCAACGCACTACGCAACGTCAGCCGAACGCCTCCAGACGGCGATGGGCAAGATCGAGCACGAGCTCCAGGTGCGGCTCAAGGAGTTCGAGGAGAATGACCAGTTGCTCGAAGCGCAGCGCCTCCGCATGCGCACCTCCTATGACCTGGAGATGATGAGCGAGGTCGGGTATTGCAATGGCATCGAGAACTATTCGATGCACATGGACGGCCGCGAGTACGGCGAGCCGCCGTTCACCTTGCTCGACTACTTCCCGGAGAACTACCTGCTCGTCGTCGACGAGAGCCACGTTGCGGTGCCGCAACTGCACGGCCAGTACGCGGGCGACCGAAGCCGCAAAGACATGTTGGTCAACCACGGTTTTCGGTTGCCGTCAGCGCGAGACAATCGTCCACTCACGTTCGAAGAAGTGCTCGAGCGCGTCAACCAGGGCATCTTCGTGTCGGCGACGCCGTCGGAGTATGAGACGCGTGTCTCCACGAACCTCGTCGAGCAGGTCATCCGGCCGACCGGGTTGATCGACCCCGAGGTGATCGTCAAACCAACCAAGGGGCAGATCGACGACCTCATGGAGTTGGTCAACGGACGCATCACCAAAGGCGACCGTGTGCTGGTCACGACGCTCACGAAGAAGATGGCGGAGGACCTCACCGACTATCTCCTCGAGCAGGGGCTGCGGGTTCGATACCTGCACTCGAACATCGACACGATTCAACGCATCGAGATTCTGCGTGCGCTGCGGCTCGGGGAGTTCGACGTGCTCGTCGGCATCAACCTGCTCCGAGAAGGGCTCGACCTGCCGGAGGTGTCGTTGGTGTGCATCCTCGACGCCGACAAGGAGGGGTTCTTGCGTTCGGAGACCTCGCTGATTCAGATGATCGGTCGTGCTGCTCGCAACGTCGACGGTCAGGTCGTGATGTACGCCGACAAGATCACCGACTCGATGACGAAGGCGATCGAGGTCACGCAGCAGCGACGGAAGTTGCAGATGGCCTACAACGAAGAGCACGGGATCAATCCCGAGACGATTCGCAAGGCCGTCGGCGACATCTTGTCGATGCTGCGCGGCGTCGACGACCGTGCACCCGTTCCCGGCAAAGACCGCCGTCGCCAGAAGGAGCGCGACAAAGTTCAGACCGAACTCAAGAACTTGCCGCAACAAGAACTCACCCGACTCATCCAGACGCTGGAAGAGGAGATGCACGCGGCATCGGCCGATCTCAAGTTCGAGTACGCCGCGAAGCTGCGCGACGAGATCAACGATCTTCGCCGCCAGGTGGTCGACGCCGGCTGACGTCGTCGCACGACATGCGTCGTGCGGCATGACTCAAGCGGGCGTGGTTGTCGTCCGATGATCCCAATGTGGATCAAGGTCACTCCCCGCTGAGCTTGCGCGGCCGCGTCGTCGCCGCGTGGCGCGAGGATCGGCTCGCCGAGTTCGTCGGACCAGAACTGCCGGTGTCGCCGACCGAGCCGATCGTGCGGATTCGCGTGATGGTGTTCGTGGCATTCACCGTGCTCATCGCCTTGTTCGACTCGACGCCCGAGTGGGGCTTGGTGTTGCCGGTTCTCGGAACGGCGATGGTGGTCCAGCCTCTCGCTGCGAAGCTGTTCAGGACGCGTTCTGGTTGGCTGAACTTCAACGTGGTTGTCGACGTCGTGGTCAGCCTGATCTTCGCGGGCATCGACGATGGTTTCGCGCTGCTCGTGGTGATGTCGCTGATCGGGCTGGGCACGATGGAGGTCGCCAGCTCGCCGATCCGGCGTGCGGTGGGAGTCGGCGCCACCCTGACCGTTGGCATCGCGGCCGCGTCCGTGATCGGCAACATCGAACACGTCGAGCGACCAGCGCTGGTCGCCGCCGTGCTGTTCGCGTTCGCCGCGGTCGTCGGGTACCGGTTCCGAGATCTGGTGCGTCGATCTCGTCGCGACATGCACAGCGCAATTCATGCAGCCGGTGGTCTCACCCACATGACGGACATGCGGACGCTGCGCTTCGAACTCGGCGGCGACGTCGAACCCATCTTGGGCTTCTCCAACGAGGAGTGGGTGAAGATCCCACCGTCCAAGATGGTGCACCCCGACGATCTCGCTGGTATGCGGGTCGACGTCGACTCGGTCGTCGACGGACAGATCCTCGACCGCTCGGGGCGCTTTCGGCATGCGGACGGCGGCTGGGTGTGGATCCGAGACGTGAGCCGCGTCGTGATGCACGAAGGGCGCCCGTTCATGCACGGTCTGTTGATCGACGTGACCTCCGAGCGAGCGGGACTGGCCGAGGTGACCGACCAGGCGTCCACCGATTCGCTCACGGGGTTGGCCAACCGCCGTGCGTTGATGGAGTCGCTCGACGTGCACCGGTCGGACGAAAACGCTGCACTGGTGATCATCGACCTCGATCGATTCAAGGAGGTCAATGACACGATGGGCCACGACGCTGGCGATCAGGTGCTCGTCGAAGTCGCCGATCGACTTCGTTCGTGCTCGCGGCCGGGGGACCTGCTGTGTCGTCTCGGTGGCGACGAATTCGCCATCGTCATGCGCGATATCAGCGACGTGGCGGCGGCAGCCGCGGCGGTCGACCGTTTCGCGTTCGAGGTCGCTCGCCCGATCGAGATCAACGGTGTACGTGTCACCACATCGTTCTCGGCGGGCATCGCCCCCGGAGTGACTGGACCCAATCGAGCGCTGACGATGCTGCGACACGCCGACGTGGCGATGTATGCAGCCAAGCGCGATCGTGTGACGTCGGCGGTGTTCGACGCGCAGTTCGAGGACGAACTCCAGCTTCGGGTGGCCTTGACCGAAGGCATCGACGATGCGCTCGACGACGGCTCCTTGTCGCTGCACTTCCAGCCCATCGTCGACACCGCGACTGGTGCCATCGTCGGTGCCGAGGGGTTGGCGCGATGGGAGCATCCGCTCTTCGGATTGTTGTTCCCCGGGTCGTTCCTCGATGTCGTGCTGCTCTCCGAACGATCTGGCGAGTTCTCGCGTGCGATGGTGCGGCACGCGCTGGACATGTGGCAACGCACGGTGGACGTCGGCACGCCACTGCCGATCTCGGTCAATCTGCCGGTTCCGGTGTTCGAGGACCCTGCGTTCGCTGACTGGTACGCCGCTGAAAGGATTCGTCGGGATTGCGACGACGCACATCTCGTGTTCGAGATCAACGAGGGCAACCTGCACCACTCGGGAGCGATGACCGAGGCGATCGACCGTTTCGCCAGCCTGGGCGCCTCGATCTCGATCGACGACTTCGGAACCGGGCACGCGACGTTCGAGCGGCTCCGGTGGTGGAACGTGGCGCAGCTCAAGGTGGATCGTGAGATGGTGGTTGGTGCCTCGGTGCATCGACGTGACCTGCAGATCCTCGAGTCGGTTGCCGAATTGGCCTTGAGCCTCGAGTACGAAGTCGTCGCCGAAGGCGTCGAGACCACGGAGCAGTTCGAACTGCTCCGCGGCTTCGGAGTGACTCGAGTGCAAGGGTGGTTGTTCTCGAAGGCCGTGGTTCCCGATGAGTTCCTTGCGTGTGTGCAAGCCGGTGGCTTCGTGGAGCACCCGGCTGTGTCCCGCGCTGAGATCACCGTCTGAGGTCCACGCCCAGGGTCGTACGCTGGGCGTGATGCGTGAGCTGCACGACCTGACCGAGTTCGATGAACATCTCGAACGGACCGGATCGCTCGACGGCGTCGTGGTGCAGGGAGTCGACCTGTCGCCGCGCTTCGACGTGATCGAAGCCGCGTCGTGCGTCGGAGCGACGTTTCTCGGTTGCCGACTGTCCGGTGCGGCGCTCGAGCACGTGATCGAGGGAGGCGCAGTGGTGTTTCCACGCCTGCCTGCGTTGCCGTTCGAGACCTACCGGCCCCGACTGTACGCCCAGGGCGAATTGCTGGCCGGATGGGTGCCGGGCGAGCCTGACTCCTTCGATGACGACGCGCTCGACTCGCGCATCTACGCGTGGTCGTCGCTCCAGGCCAAGGGCGAGAATCTGCCGGTGCTCGATGCGCTCGCCCGACGGTTGCACGATCACGCGATCGACGACGCGCTCGGCGAGCATCTTGCCGGTCACCCCGACGTCGTTGCGGTGATGGGCGGACACTCGATGCTCCGCACCGATCCGGAGTTCGCGACCGTTGCCGATCTCGGGCGATCGATGGCACGAGAGGGGTGGCACGTGGCGACCGGCGGCGGGCCTGGTGCGATGGAAGCAGCCAACCTCGGTGCATGGCTCGCACCGCAACCAGACGCAGCGCTCGCGAAGGCACTGGAGATGCTCGCAACCGAAACCGACTACCGGCAAGCTGACGGCTACCTCTCAGCAGGGCAGTCCGTGCTCGACCAATTCCCTGGTGGCGCCGAGAGTTTGGCGGTGCCGACGTGGTTCTATGGTCACGAACCCACGAACCAGTTCGCCACCCACGTGGCGAAGTACTTCGCGAACTCAATTCGTGAAGACGGACTCCTCGCCATCGCGACACGTGGCGTGGTGTTCTCGCCGGGCGCTGCGGGAACCACGCAGGAAGTGTTTCAGGACGCCACACAGAACCACTACGCGGTGTTCGGATCGATCAGCCCGATGGTGTTCCTCGACGCATCGTTCTGGCGCGAAGAACTTCCCGCCGAGCCACTGTTGCGCAAGCTTGCGGGTGATCGACCGTACGCCGACCTCATCGGCGTCGCCGACACCGCCGACGAGGCCATGCGATTTCTTCGTGAGCACCCGCCCCGCGACGCTTGATCGCTGCGCCGCGCACGTCCAGCGCGTTTGGCCCTGGGTCCTTTCGGTCCCGGCACCCGCGCTACCCAGTGGCGACGTCACTCGAACTCTCTGCAGAAGTCCTCGAGTACCGAGCTCACATCACCGGGTCCCTGCGTCGGGAGGAGTGGACGATCAGACCGTTCGACCAGCGCTGCAACCGCGAGGAGCGCCACGCCGCCGAGTGCGATCCAGATCCACGTCGGAGCCTCGGCGAGCCGAGGTCCGGCCGAAACCAGCAGTGTGCCGACCAGCGTGCCAGAGCCGAGGACGAGTGGGGCCGCAAGTCGACGGACGCCACCTGCCGTGAGAGCGAGCACACCGATGCCGAGGGCAGCCATGGTGGCCCAATTCGCGTCGACGTCCCGCTGCGACATGAGCAGCCACGACATGGCGATTCCCAGTCCGGGTCCGTAGGCGAGCCACGTCGAAGGGCGAACCGTCGATCGCAACACCACGCCGCCGGCGATGAGCGCAAGGCTTGCCGCCGCGAGCGCGAGGTCCTGACCGTCGATTCCGTAGGGCGCGAGTTGATCGATGACCAACTGATTCGTGCCGGTGGTCCACCACAGGCTGACGACGGCGCTGAACCCGAACCCGGCGGCCGCGACGGCCACGCCGTTTTCGCGACGAGATGCCGCGTACAGCCAGGCTTGAGCTGACACGAGCAGCACGGCGAGCGACACGCCGGCCGGCGTCGTTCCGACTGCCAATGCCAAGGCCGTCGCGCCGGCCGCGCCGGCCAGTGCATCCAACGGTCCCAATCGAGACGACAACATCGCAATGCCGGTGCTCGTCACCGCCATGAGGCCAAAGGCCAGAGCCAGACCAGCGAGTTCGTCGGGCAGCTGACTGGCCACCAGCGCTGCGGCCGTGACCACGGTGAGAGGCACCCCAGCAAAGTTTGCAGCGGTCGAGGTGGTCCACGAGCAGGCGATCAGCATGATCGCCGCGGACGCCAAGATGACCGCAACCACGGGACCGGGGTCGGCATCGATCGCGCCGAACGCTGCACCTGTTGCCCAGCCCGCGTGTGCGGCACTCACGGCGACCCAGTTGTGCCACCGGGTCACCCCGGTCGTCATCAGCCAGGCCGCGAGCGCCACCACCGAAACCCAGATGAGGTCGACGTCACCGACGACAGCCACCGCGATCGCAGCGCCGATTGCTCCAACTCGAACCAGGTCGGTTGCGTGACCTCGCAGATCTTGGAAATCGGCCGATGCTGCAGGGTCGTCGTCCAGCGGCCGCCGGACGGACAAAACAGCGGCAAAGGCCAGCGCACACAGCGTCGCGGCGGCCGGAAGCATGAAGTGCGTCAACGGTCCGTCGCCGCGTTCGGTTGAGACGACATCGCCGAAGATGGCGACCGTCGGCAACATCACGCCAGCAGCCGCCAGTGGGGAGGTGACGGCGAGGCGTGCACGGTCTGCCCATCGACCGAAGATCGATCGACCGCTCATCGTGGCGGCGGCCTCGATGATGACGACGAACGCGGCGGGCACC
>CALICC010000280.1 GCA_938049325.1 uncultured Ilumatobacter sp.
CTCGTTCGGTTCAGGGACGAGCGATAGCCGTGCTGAACGGCGCGCTCGACTATTGGTGCAATGCGTTCACGCCCGACCGGGTCGCGGCGTGGCAACAGGCCATCGACAATCAGGGACTCAGCCTGAAGATCTACCGAGACGGTGACGAATTCTGCGATCCAGCTGCGATGGTCGGTCGACTCGACGAGGCAGGCTTCGCCACGGTCGTGCTCGTGGCGTCAGACCACACGGATGCCGCAGATGTCGACAGCTTCGAACACGTTGCGTGTCGAGCCGACGAAGTTGCCGACTTGCACGCGACGCACTCCGATCGTTTCGTCGGTCTGTGGAGCGTCAACCCCGAAGCGGGGGACGCGGGAGTGGCGTCGGCACGCGAGATGCTCGCTCAACCGTGGTGCGTCGGCCTGCACAATCACACGCACAGTTGGGATCGTCGTTTCGACCACGCTGACTTCACCCCGTTCTACGAACTCTGTGCAGAGGAAGACGTTCCGATAGTGGTGCAAGCGGGTGCGTCGGGGGGAGATTTCCCGCATGAGTGCGGTCACCCTTCGGGCATCGAGCAACCGGCCAACACGTTTGCGTCGGTGCGGTTCGTGCTCTCACATACCGGTGCGCCGTGGACCACCGAAACCATCGACATGGCCCGAGCGCACGACAACGTGTACATCGGCACCGCCACATGGCCGCCTCGCAGGTGGCCACGCGAGCTCATCGAATTCGCAGTGGGGGAGGGCCGTCACAAGGTGCTCTACGGCAGTGGCTTTCCCACCTCGGGTCACGCCCAGGCAGCTCGACAACTCGCCGAGAGCGAGCTCGATGATGCGACCATTGACGCAATCACTTCGACCAACGCCCGAACTGTTTTCACTCGATTGTCCTGAAGGAGGCGCACATGCTTGGCCAGACCTACAACGTGCAACCGGTCCCACCGGACCCTGACCACACCGTCTACCTCGATGCCGGTCCGCTGCGCATCGGAGTCGAATACCGCGTTGTCGACCCCGAGGCGCTCGCCGACGCGTACGAAGGTGACGACCTGGCTGAGATCGAGGAGCATTCGCCCGAGGGCGGCTTCACCGACGAGGGTCTGTCGATTCACATCGAGAGCGTCGCCGACGATCACGAATACCTCCGCTTCGACGCCTTCGATGATGATCCGCACTATCACTATGTGGACAAGGCCGCAGGCACCAACACGCTCGTCGGGTTCGACGTTGCAGCGCACGGCCCGGTCGTTCCCTGGGTGCTCAGCCAGCTCCGGCATCGGCTCGACCCGATGCTGCGCCGCGCCGGGGCACCGCACATCGCCGACACACTCTCGGCCGGCCTGGGTGCGGAGATCGCGGCGCAACTGGAGAGTTACCTGCCGACCATCGGCATCGCGACGGAGGCGGCCGAGTGACGGCCACGGTTGATCGGCTCACCGCGACGACCGGCGCAATCGTGGAGGGCATCGACTTGCACGCCACGACCGCCGAAACGGTCGGGGCAATCGAAGAACTCTTGCTCGAACACCTCGTGTTGTTCTTCCCCGGCCAAGCCCTCGAACCAGCCGCGCAGATGCAGTTGGCTCGCCTCTTCGGTCAGATCGATGTTGCGCCGTTCGGGCCAAAGCATGCCGAGGTCCCTGAGATGACGGTGCTCGATCAAGAGTCGCCGCGAGGCGAAGGTGCCGACGCTTGGCACAGCGACAACTCGTTTCGGGCCGAGCCGCCGAAATACACCATGCTCCAATCGGTATTGCTACCGCCGACCGGTGGCGACACGTGTTGGGCAAACATGTACGAGGCGTACGACGCCTTGAGCGAACCAATGCGACAGCTCCTCGACGGGCTCACCGCTACCCACGACCTCTCCAAGACTCTCGAGGTCGCCATCGCCAAGGGGCTCAGCGATGCCGACCCGACTGAGATGCGCAAGGTGTACCCACCTGAGCATCACCCTGTGGTGCGAACTCATCCGCAAACCGGCCGAAAAGCGTTGTTCGTCAACAGCAACTTCACGACTCGAATCGATGGATTGACCGACGCCGAGAGCCGCAAGGTTCTCGACCTGCTGCTGGAACACGTGCAGACCCCGTACTTCCAGTGTCGTTACCGATGGCAGCCAGGCACGCTCGCCATCTGGGACAACCGCTGTCTCCAGCACTTCGCAGTCCCCGACTACACCAGTCGTCGGGTCATGCATCGGTTCACGATCAGCGGCGATCGGCCGCGCTGATGGGCGAAACCGCACGACCCGACAACCTCGCAACCCAGGGCAATCTTGTCGTGCGCGGCGGCACTGTCGTTGATGGCACCGGCATCTCCCGCCGACGCGCCGATGTTGTGGTCGAGAACGGAGTCGTCACCGCCGTCGGGCGAGCGGACCGGGCAACGATCAGCGCGTCGGAAACCTTCGACGCGGACGGGCTCATTGTTGCGCCCGGCATCGTCGATGCTCACACGCACTACGACCCACAGCTCACATTCGACCCGTTGGCATCGATGTCGATCTATCACGGCGTCACGACGGTGTTGGCCGGGAACTGCGGGTTCTCGATCGCGCCGACGCGAACCGACGACCGACAGTTCCTGCGCGAACTGTTCGCCAAGGTCGAACAGATGGAGCCCACCGCGATGGACGCGGTCGACTTCGACTTCGAGACGCTCCCCGAGTACCTCGACGCGCGCCGTGGCCGGCTTGGGCTCAACCTGGCGTGCTATATCGGCCACTCCAACGTCCGTCGGTGGGTGATGGGTGCTGAGGGATCCGAACGTGAGGCAACCCAGCCCGAGATCGCCAAGATGCAGGACGTCGTGCGCGAGGCGATGCGCTCAGGGGCTGCTGGCCTCTCGTCGTCTCATGCTCCGACTCACCTCGACGGCAACAGCCGGCCCGTGCCGTCGCGATTCTCGAGCCGTGACGAGCTGCTTGCTCTCGCCGAAGCAGCGGGAACAACCGGGAGCGGATCGATCACCTACCTGCCCGCCAGTGCCGTTGGCGGCATCGACGAGGAGGACGAGAACTACTGCATCGCTCTTGGTGAGCGGTCTGGTTTGCCGATCATCATCCAAGGGCTGGGTGGACGGAACAAGACCGACGCGCCCACCGCAACCTGGGGCCGGGCCCAGGAGTTTCTCAACCGAGCCCGCAGCAACGGAACCCCGATCTACAACATCCTGATTGCTCGGCCGCCGGACCGGCCCCTCACGATTGGCCCAGAGAATCACCTGTACCTGTCGGTGCCGTCGTGGGTCGAGATGCTGGCGCTTCCTCACGACGATCGCATCGCTGCGCTGCAAAATCCGGAGACTCGCGCCGTGCTGCGCACAGCAGTCGAGCACTACAACCGCGACCCCGAACTCGGTACGACGACACCTCCGCCGCTGTGGGACACCGTGTTCGTGCAGCATGTCCACCAAGACCGCAACCGATCGCTCGTGGGCCGATCGCTGGCCTCGCTTGCCGAGGAGCAAGGTAAAGCTCCGGCTGACGTGATGCTCGACCTGGCTTTGAGTGAAGATCTACACACGGGCTTTCGTTGGAACTGGGAAACCGACGAGTGGGCCGGTGCAGTGCGAGAGGCGCAACTCGATCCGCGCATGATCATCGGCACGTCCGACGGCGGAGCCCACCTCGCCCGCGACGATGCCGCCGACTGGAGTTCGTGGTTCCTCCGCAACTGGGTGCTCGATCGCGAGGTCTGGACTCTCGAAGAGGGAATCCGCCAGATCACCCAGGTGCCGGCGGCCATTCTCGGGTTCAGCAATCGTGGTGCGTTGCAGCCGGGTCGAGCCGGCGACATGTTCATCTTCGACCCCGACCGCATCAACGCGGGAAAGAAGGAGTTCGTCCGCGACCTTCCGGGTGGGGCCGGCCGATTCAAGGCGTGGCCAGAGGGTGTCAACGCAACGATCGTCAACGGGGTCCCCGTCATCGTCGACGGGACGCCCACGGGGAATCTTCCGGGCCAGGTCACCACGCCTGGCGCCAGAAGCGCCGGGTAAGCCGCTTCGTCTCGTCGCACATCCAGCGCTGTGCGAGTGGGGTTTTCGTCGGTGGGCTGATCGGTTCTGATGTTGGCTCTGCCGCCCGGGGTGGATCCTGGGTCATTCGTCCCTATTGCCCCGACACCGTCAGGACCACAGTGGGGTCGAGGAGGACCACCATGACTGACCTACCCAACGACGTGAAGGCGAATCGTGTGCCCAGGAGAGATCTCGAAGTTGATGTCGACGGCGAACGAGAAGTCCTCGAAGCGGATGTCGACGATGGACTGCCTGCCCACCTCGACGCATCCTTCGAGGAGCCGGTTCCCGACGTGATCGATCAACGACGCGATGTATTGCTCGACACTGACGGGTACGAGACCTGACCGCCGCGTCAGTACCTCGGCGAGCTAGACGGCGCCGCCGGAAACCTCGATGTCGAAGCCGGTGATGTACGAGGCTTCATCGGAGAGCAAGAACCGCGCCACTGCAGCGACTTCGTCGAGTGAGCCGTATCGGCGGAGCGGTACGGCCGAGATCATCTGTCTGGCGACCTCGGCCGGGTCGTCAGAGAAGTACTGACTCGGCGTGTCGGCTTGTCGTTGCACCTGACGGTCCCACATGTCGCCAGGTCCAACGAACGCTGGGCTGATCGAGTTGACTCGGATCGCGTTGCTGGCAAGATCCTTCGCAGCGGTCTTTGTCAGTGCGATCACGGCTGCTTTCGAGGCGCTGTACGCGGCCATGTTTGGCGCTCCTCCGTGTGCCATCGATGCCGTGTTCACAATGGAGCCGGGGCGTCCGGTTGCGATGAGGCCGCGCGAGAAGCTCTTGAGGACGTTGAAGACGCCAACGACGTTGATGTCGAGGACGCGCCGGAAGTCTTCCGGGTCGTAGTCGACGATGTTGGAGAACGCGCCTTGGTAGCCGGCATTGTTGAACAGCAGATCGGGAACGACGCCGTCGGCATTGAGGTCATCGAATGCCTGCTGGACTGCTTCCGCGTCGGTCACATCGAACACGGTGGTCACCGGGTTCGCTGTGCCAGCGCGGTCGGCGCACATCGAGGCCGTTTCTTCAACGCGAGACGACACGTCGGCCAGGACGACTCGTGCACCGTCGACCGCGAGCCGGAGCGCCGTTGATCGGCCGATGTCACCGGCAGCACCGGTCACCAACGCGGTGCGGCCATCGAGAGCGTCGGCGACGGGATGGTGGCTTGCTCGTTGAGTTTGGGCCGTCATTTCAGGATCCGATCTTGTGTAGTTGCCGGGCCAAGAGACGTCTGAGTACCTGGTGGTGTGGGAACGTTCCGGCCGCTACACACGTACCACAGCGCCAGGATTTCGAAGATTTCCGGACCTATGGCCCTGGACGCCCGCAGACGTGAGTAGCACGCTGGTCTCATGGGTCTCCTTTCTGATTCTGTCGCTGTTCCTCGTCGAGCTCCGCAGCGACACAATTCGGAGGAGTTCATTCCTCGATCATCACGCCTCGTCGCTCGTTCCGATAGGGCCTTTCGTCGCTCGACTGCGAGGTTGTGACGTTGTCCTCTGCCGACCGTTGCTGACCGGGCGAAACAATGAGTACTGAATCAGCCCGAGCAAGGAGGAAGACCATGGATCACAATGACGAACGCAGATCTGCGGCTATCGCCCGCATCAGTGCCAAGCGCGACTTCAAGAATCACGCGCTTGTCTATTGCGCGGTCAACACACTCCTCGTGGTGATCTGGGCGGCGTCGGGTGCTGGATACTTCTGGCCCATCTGGGTCATCGCAGGTTGGGGCATCGGTCTCGCGGCGCACGGCTGGGGGGTCTACGGGCGCAAGCCGATCTCCGAAGCCGACATCATCGAAGAGATGCACGCCGTCGAGCACCCACCACATCGCACGTCCTCATGAACCGACGACGTCGGCACCTCGCCGGAACCTTTTCCTCTGGGTGCGACGGTTGAATTCCGCCCGGCGAGTGACGTCCTGTGTCAAGACGGGTATCAATCGTCGCCCTCGAACATCGCCTCCAATGCTCCGTCGAGCACGTGGTTCGCGATATCTGCGGTGAGATCACCGTCTTCGTCGCGGTCCGAGTTGGCCGCGATGAAGACGGCGACGTCGTGATCAACCAAGCGCAGAAAGTCAGCGTAGAAGAAGCCGTTCGATCCGTCGTGCGTGATCAGCGGAGCCCCCGTCGTCGGGATGATCGCCCAGCCGTAGCCGTAACCGATGCCCACCTCCGGTACGTCGAGAACATGAGGTGCGAAGAACTTCGACTTGGCCGTCGCGTCGAGGACCTGTTCGCCCAACAGGGCTGCGTCCCACCGGAGCATGTCGGCTCCTGTCGAGAGGATCCCGCCGTTGCCAAGCAGGTTCCAGTAGGGGCCGTCAACGTCCCACAGTTGCTCATTGGGACGTCCGAACCGGGCACCTGACGCGTGGTCGTAGCCCACGGCGATCGTGTGGTCGTCCCAGTCGGGGAGTAAGTAGCCGGTATCGAACATGCCCGCCGGTTCGAACAACGCCGTGCGCAGATACTCCTCGTACGGGCCACCGGTCTCGAACTCGATCACGGCTGCGAGCAGCGCGTAGCCGACGTTGGAGTACTCATAGCGTTCGCCCGGGTCGCTCGCCAGCGGCGTCGCTGCGACCAGCGTGAGGAACTCGCTGCGGCCGATCGGCTGATCATCGGGTCCGAAGCCATGAGGCAGCCCGGCCGTGTGCGTGAGCAATTGGTGCAACGTGATGGCGCCTTTGTCATCGGGAAGGCCGGGCACATGATCGCCGAGAGGATCGTTTACCGAGAGCAGACCGTCCATTTCGAGGCGCAGAATCGCTGCGCCCGTGAACTGTTTGGTGATCGAACCGATGTCGAACACCGTCTCGGCGTCGACCGGCACATCGTTCTCGCGATCGGCGACGCCATACGCCCGCGTGGTGATGACATCGCCGTCACGCACTGCGATGACGCCGCTGAACCCGCCGGTCTCGATGTCTGTCAAGTACGTGTCGAGGTCGTCGCCGTCCGACGCTGGGTCGGTGATCGCCGTCGAGGTCTCGGTGGTGACGACGGGCGTCTCGTTGGACGTCGTCGCTGAATCTGCGCCGCTGCTCGAACACGCGCCAACCGCGAGAGCGAACGCGAGAAGAGGAGGAACCGACAGGTAGCCAAATCCTGTTCGTTGCGCTGGGAGCGGTGGGGTGATGTCAACAAATCGTTTCATGACCTCATCGTGCGGACGGGCGCGACTTCGCACATTCCCCGTTCGACCACGAATCCGGTCGCACGGTCGGCCGAACGGCCAGTGCGTTCCTGGTCGATCGACGGGCCGATGGCTAGCGTGACTCGATGCCACGGCTTCGCTTCGACCATCTCGTGAGCACGACGCGTTGAGCGCATCTGCCGACCGGGTCGAGGGTGTGACCTACATCGACGATGCCGGGGACCCTCGTCTCGACGACTACCGCGACATCAACAGCATCGCGGTGCGCGCCGAGGTGGAGGGCGACGAATTCTTCCTCGGCGAGGGGTATGTCCCGATCGATCGCATGCTCGATTCCGATCATCGGATGCGTTCGGTGTTGCTCCACCCGAAGCGTCTCAAGCGCTTCATCCCGACGATGTCACGCCCGGAGATGGCCGGGGTTCCGGTGTACGTCGCCGAGCAACCGGTACTGGCCGAGGTCGTCGGCTTCAACATGGACCGGTGCTGTCTCGCATCTGCCTTCCGGGCCCGACGACCCTCGGTTGCCGAGTTGGCGGGAACATCACGGCGTCTCGTCGTGCTCGAGGCACTCAACGACGATCAGAATGTTGGCGCGATCGCACGCGCGGCTCGAGCGTTCGGAATCGACGGGATGGTCATCAGTCCGACGTGCAACGACCCATACCAACGGCGCACGGTCAGAGTGAGCATGGGTGAGATCTTGCACGTGCCGGTTGCTCGGGCTGAGCCCGGAGACTGGCCGGGTGCGCTCCGCACGCTCATCGACGCCGGGTTCGAGACCTGGGCGCTCACGCCTGACGGTGATGCGATCGATCTGTGGGACATGAGCGTTCCGGATCGGGTGGCCGTGGTGCTCGGCGCCGAGGGGCACGGCCTCGAAGCCGCGACCATGGACGCGTCGACTCACCGAGTTCGGATCGCGATCTCGAGCAATGTCGACTCACTCAACGTCGGCCACGCAGCAGCCGTGACGTTCGCCGTGCTCGGTCGCCCGGCCGAGCCGAGCTGATCGTTCTGCTTCGCTAGAACTGATCGGCGTCCATCACGACCACCCAGTAGGTGTGGTCGGTCGAGACGCCGTCGACGACGACGTTGAAGAGGTTGACCCGAATGAACCGATCGCTGCCGGTCAGTTCCATGTGGTCGTCGCCATCCCATGCCATGTTGCTCACACCCGTGAGGTCGGGCTCCCAGACGATGACGTCGTCGGGAATCGTGAGCCCACCGCCGGTGTAGTCACGCACGTAGACGTTCGTGACCGGCACGACCTGACCTTCGGCTTCCATGGTGATCGTGGTTCCCGAGAAGTCCACGTCGCGGGCGTCGGCATTCGGTGCGAACGACCAACGCGGGTAGATGACCTCGTCGGGGGACCAGCCAGCAGGCGGCCAGGCGACGTACGTCGTGTCGGGGTCGCGCGTCGCGGTCGGCCAGTTGCTGTCGATCCAGTAGAGCGCGTTGGTGGTCTGATACCAGCCGTTGTAAGTGCCGCCGCTCGTGTCGAGCCACGCCGCGGAGCCAGACCCGACCTGTGTGAGCGTCGGCGAGGTGATCGCACGGCGGTGGCCGACCAGCGTGTTGTTGGCACCGTTGTCACGCATCTGCCCTTCGACGCCGCGCGGACCGTTTGCCCGGCCGGGAGTCGACGAGCCCGTGGTTGCACCCCAGCTCAAGTTCGAGTTCGCTGCGCCCACATGCCCCGGATCGCTGGTCGAACTCACACACGGATTCCCCGACCCGAACGGATCGTGCGGGTTGCCACCGACGCTGCTCACCTGACGTCGCAGGTGCACCATCGCTGCTTCCTGAGCGGTTTGGCTCAGACCGCTGTTGAGGGTCACCGGCGGCAGACCGGTCTGCTGGCGGTAGTAGTTGACGATCGACAAGCTGTTGGCCTCGAAAGTCAGGTCGACCGAACCAGCCGAACACGTCATTGGATTGATACCCGACGGCGCACCAGCGGGCGAGCCGGCCTGCACGGCGTTGATCGCTGGAGCGAACGCCGATTGGTACGCAGCGACGGCGGCGGCGCGTTCGGCTGACGTGGCGTTGGTTTGCGGATCATCACAGCCGGCAGCGACGAGTGCCGCGGCCGCGATGAAGCCGATGGACAGATGACGACGGTTTCGTCGCATGGGGAGTTGCTCCTTATGAGGTACGAAGCGAGGAGGCCAAGGAAGTGGTCAACGTCCCGGCAGTCGAATTGCCGGACGGTCGCGACCGTAGCCGCGTCCGTCCTCGACCTGCCCGTTTCTCGGCCCCGATCTGTTCCGGCTGCTGAAACGGATCGGGGTCGAGAACGTGGAGCGCTGGGCTGCGTCAGCTGCAGGGTGGCGTAGCCGAACGGCGTTGGCGCTCAGGCCGAGGGTGTCGCCGATCTCGGCGGTCGAGAGCAGCTCGATGTCCGCTAGGAACAACACGGCTCGATCAAGCGGAGTGATGGCGTCGAGATCCGCGAGGTCGGACGGATAGGTCGGCTCGACGGCTTCCGCCGCGCTCAGCTTCGAGCGCACGCGCCCCCAGTTCCTCAGGCGGCGGCGGTTCGACGCCAGGTTCGCAATGGTCCGCTTGAGGTACGCCGCGGGAAAGTCGATGCGGTGGAGCGGACC
>CALICC010000281.1 GCA_938049325.1 uncultured Ilumatobacter sp.
CGGCGCCAGCCTCTCGATCGGCTCCCAGCCATGCACGACTCGGTCGGCATTGCGCGGCTGACAACGCGGTCCAACACCCTTCTCTGTGCGAATAGCTACCGCACACGTCGCCAAACGCCCAGAGAAGCGGTGGGAGGCTCAGCGAATCAACGAACAAGCGCTCGCCATGACCGCCGACGAGTCAGACTGGACGGATGGCAACACAGAATCGACCCGAGGCTGAGGTCGACGTTTCGGCCGACCTGGTCCGAGCGCTGCTCGCCGACCAGCACCCCGACCTCGCTGATCTCGACCTCGTGGAATTCTCGAGCGGCTGGGACAACGTCATCTACCGGCTTGGCACGCAGTACTCGGTTCGCCTCCCGCGGCGCGAGGCGTCGGCTGCGCTCGTCGCACACGAGCAACAGGCCCTGCCCGAGCTCGCTCCGTTGCTGCCGGTCCCTGTTCCCGCACCGGTACGCATCGGTCAGCCTGGGCGTGGGTATCCGTGGTCGTGGAGTGTGATCCCGTGGTTCGACGGGGGAGCGGCGGCCGACGCCGATATTGCCGATCCGGCAGCGTCGGCGTCGCTCCTGGGCGCATTCGCGGCGGCGTTGCATCAGCCCGCTCCGGGCGACGCGCCGCCGAATCCGTACCGCGGCCACTTCGTCGGTCAGAACGACCGCGTGTTCCGGTCGCGCGTGGAGGAGCTGGGAGATGCGCTGCCCAAGGCATCGAGCTCGGTACTCGGGCGCTGGGAAGAACTGATCGACATCGGTCCGTGGGACGGGCCGCCGCTCTGGCTGCACGGCGATCTCCACTCGGCGAACATCGTCGTTCATCGTGGCGAGATCAGTGCCGTGATCGACTTCGGTGATGTGTGCGCCGGCGACCCGGCGAATGATCTCGCCGTTGCCTGGATGCTGTTCGACGACGCGGAACGCGACATCTTCCGAGCGGCCGCCGGCGACGGCGGATATGAGGTCGACGACGCGATGTGGCAACGCGCCGAGGCCTGGGCGCTCCACTTCGCTGTGACCTATTTCGTGCACTCGGCCGACAGCCCGACGATGGGTCGCATCGGCGAGCGGTTGTTCGCCGCGCTGATTCACTGATCCACACCCCCTTCTCTGGGTGATTGGCGACCTCGGAGGTCGCAGAACGCCCAGAGAAGTGATGAGGAGGTGGGGGTGCGGCGAAATCGACCTCGGCGCGAAGGGATGCGCTGTGTGACAATTGCGCGATGGTCGGAGCGCAGGATCCCGTGGTCGCCCGCCAGCTGGTGAAGAAGTTCGACGACTTCGTCGCGGTCGACCAGATCGATGTCCATGTGGCTCCGGGTGAGGCGTTCGGATTCCTCGGACCGAACGGTGCGGGTAAGACCTCGACGATGCGCATGATCGGCTGCATCTCGCCGGTGTCGAGCGGCGAACTCCGGATCTTCGGTCTCGACCCCGAAGCCGACGGGCGCAAGATCCGAGCGCGGATGGGGGTGGTTCCTCAGCTCGACCAACTCGACAACGAACTCACCGTGATGGAGAACCTGGTCATCTACGGCCGGTACTTCGATCTGTCGCGCCGCGACGCCCGTGCGAAAGCGGCCGAACTGCTCGACTTCGTGCAGCTCACCGAGCGCGCCGACAGCAAGGTCGAGCCGTTGTCGGGCGGACAGCAGCGGCGCGTGAGCATCGCCCGGTCGCTGATCAACGACCCCGACTTGTTGCTGCTCGACGAACCGACCACCGGCTTGGATCCGCAAGCGCGACATGTTCTGTGGGACCGGCTCTACATGCTCAAGGAGCGCGGTGCCACGCAGATCATCACGACGCACTTCATGGACGAGGCTGAGCAGTTGTGTGACCGCCTGGTCGTGATGGACGCGGGAAAGATCGTTGCCGAAGGATCGCCGCAAGGCCTGATCGCCGAGCACGTGCGCCGTGAGGTGCTCGAAGTGCGCTTCGGTCACGGTCGCAACGAAGAGCAGGTGGAGAAGCTCGACGGCATCGGCGGCCGCATCGAAGCTTTGCCCGATCGGCTCCTGATCTATGCCGACGACGGCGAAGCTGCGCTGTCGGAGTTGCATCGCCGTGAGGTGGTGCCCGAGAGTTCGTTGATTCGGCGCAGCAGTCTTGAGGACGTGTTCTTGAAGCTGACGGGACGGACGCTGGTCGAGTGACGACGTCGATGACTCATGCGCTCCACGTCTTCGAGCGCGACGTCGTCTTTTTGCGACGTATTTGGAAGGCGGTGCTGCTCAGCGCCGTGGTGCAGCCCGTGATGTATCTCCTCGGCGTCGGGATCGGTGTCGGTTCTCTGGTCGACCGAGGCGCCGACTCGGCCGATCTGCTCGGTGGCGTCTCGTACTTCGCGTTCTACGCAACGGCACTGCTCGCCACGACGCCGATGTTCGTCGGCGGACAAGAAGCGTTGTGGCCGACGCTCGACGGCTTCATGTGGTCCAACTCGTATCGGGCGATGCTCGCTACCCCGATCAGTTCTCGCGACGTCGTGATCGGGCAATTGTTTCGATATGCCTTGCGATGTGTCGTCACTGCGGCTGGAGTCGCCGTCGTCCTCGCGATCTTCGACGACACGAGGTCGTGGGGACTCGGTCTCGCGGTGCTCGTCGGCGTGCTCACCGGCCTCGCCTTCGCCATGCCGTTTGCGGCCTGGACCGCAACCCGAGAGGGCGACTCGTCGTTCCCCGCGATCATCCGGTTCGGCATCATCCCGATGTTCTTGTTCAGCGGCGCGTTCTATCCCGTGTCGCAGCTGCCCGACGCGTTGGAACCCGTCGCGTGGGTCACGCCACTCTGGCACGGTGTCGAGCTGTGCCGCGGCGCAGTGCTCGGCGGCCTCGGCGGTGGCATGGCGGCGCTCCACGTGGCCGTTCTCCTCGCGTACGTCGTGGGCGGCACTGCCGCGTGCATGGTCACGTTCGAAAGGCGGCTGCGGACATGAGCGTGCTCACGAACCCGGCGGCTGCGACGCGGATCGTGCCCGCGGTGGTGTTCGACGTTCGTCGGCCGCAACGCATGATCGAGCGCAGCGCGTTCGTGTACCGCCGCAGCTGGCTCGTGATCGTGACCGGGTTCTTCGAACCGCTCTTCTACTTGCTGTCGATCCGCATCGGTCTGTCGGCGCTGGTGGGCGACGTCGATGCTGGTGGCGTGCTCGTGCCGTACGACCAGTTCGTCGCCCCCGGGCTGATGGCTGCCTCGGCAATGAACGGTGCCGTGTTCGATTCGACGATGAACGTGTTCTTCAAGATCAAGGTCTCGAAGACCTACGACGCCGTTTTGGCCACGCCGATGTCGGCCGGCGACGTTGCGGTGGGTGAGATCGGGTTCGCCGTCATCCGCGGCGCGCTGTATTCGACGGCGTTCATGCTCACGATGTGGGGTCTGGGCATGGTGCAGTCGCCGTGGATCGTCATGTCGGTACCCGCGTGCATTCTCATCGGGTTCGCATTCGCCTCGCTCGGCATGGCGCTCACGACGTACATGCGCTCATGGGAGGACTTCGAGTACGTCCCGGCGCTCACGCTTCCGCTGTTCTTGTTCTCGGCGACCTTCTATCCGATCTCGCAGTACGGGAACTACGCGTGGGCGGTGCGACTGAGTCCGCTGTACCACGGCGTCGAGCTCGTGAGAGCTGCAAATCTCGGGCAGTGGGACTCGTCGATCTTCGGGCACGTCGCGGTGCTGGTCGGGCTCACGGCAGTGGGCATCGCGGTGGCGTCGCGGCGCATCGAAGCGCTGCTCCTCACGTGAGCTGAGACGTGGGGCCGCTGACCTGGCGGGCGTCGTGTCAACCAGTGATACGGTTTCACCATCCGGTGAAGAACTATCACGTCGCGAGGTGAGTGCTCGGCGGCTCGAGGAGCAACATGCAAGATCGCGCAAGAGTCGTCATCATCGGTGGAGGCGTGCACGGCGCGTCGCTGCTCTACCATCTCGCTCTCGAAGGGTGGACCGACACACTGCTCGTCGAGAAGGCCGAGCTCACGTCGGGCTCGACCTGGCACGCTGCCGGCCAGATCACGCGTTCCGTCGGCGACTACACGACCGCCGCGTTCCACCACTACGCAATCGAGCTCTACGAACATCTCGAAGCCGACACAGGGCAGGGCATCTCGTTTCACCAGCCGGGTGGGCTGCGGATCGCGTTCAACGAACTCGAACTCGACCAACTCAAGACCCAGCTCGGCGTCGGCCGCTACCTCGGCTACCCGATGGAGCTGGTCAGCGCCTCCGAGGCTGCCGAGATCAATCCGTTCTACGACTTCGCCGGCGCACTGGGCGCGATCTGGACCGAAGGCGAAGGACATGTCGACCCATCGGGCGTGACCATGGCCTTCGCCAATGGCGCCCGGGCCAAGGGCGCCTCCATCAGTCGGCGAAATCGCGTGCTCGAGGTCAACGCGCTCGCGAACGGTGAGTGGGAAGTCGTCACCGAGAAGGGCACCGTCACGTGCGAGCACGTGGTCGACGCGGCGGGCTGCTACGGCCACCAAGTCGGCCAGATGAGCGGCTTCAGCGTGCCTCAGGCGAACATCTTGCATCATTACCTCGTGACCGAGGAGGTCCCCGAGCTGGTCGAGCGCCAACGCGCCAGCGGCTGGGAGATGCCGGTGATGCGCGACAACAAGGTCGCGGGCTACATCCGTCAGGAACAGACGGCTGGGTTGATCGGCATCTACGAGACCCACGGCGCCGAGTCGATCTGGGACGACGGCGTGCCGTGGGACGCGGAGAACCCGCTCTTCCCCGAGGACTACGACAAGATCGCACCCTGGCTCGAAGAGGCCTTCAACCGGGTCCCCGTCTACGGCGAGGTCGGGATCAAGCGCGTCATCCACGGCGCGATCACCCACACGACCGACGCCCACATGCTGCTCGGCCCTGCGCCGGGTGCCAAGAACTACTGGTTGAACACGGG